>JAISFC010000063.1 GCA_031263785.1 Clostridiales bacterium
GCACCGCCACCACCACCGCCGATTCCCGCACCTTGGTCGCCGCCGATTGCAGTTACCGTACCGCCGTTTATAGTAATTTTGCCGCCAGCGCCTTGATTTCCGCCACCGCCTATACCCGCGGCGTCCTCACCGCCGGTTGCATTCACTGTCCCTCCGTTTATTATTATTGTTCCTGCGGATTCATAATCAGGACCACCAATTCCTGCACCGTATTGACCACCGATTGCGTCAAGACTGCCTGTGCCATCTATGGTGAGCGTTGAGTCTTCGGGAACTGCCAAGCCCGAACAGTAAATACCGCTTTTAAGCACATTTGTGCCAATTAAGGTTAAATTTGCCGTTGAGTTCTGATATAATTCAAAAGCAAAATCGCTGTCATATATATCAATTAGTGTATTGTCAAACGTTATATTTGCCGTCACCCCATCTGCGACCTTGATTAAATTAGCATACGAGGTGCCTGTAATGACATAATCATAGCCGCCCGTAAGGGTGATTGTGTTGGAAGAATATGTATACCCCGTGCCGCTCGAATCCACCGTACCGACATTGATTGTTACAACGTCATTTGCTTGCACTATTTGGGGTGAAAATTGCAAGAAATTCCCTAGGGGCGAGTTACCCCCCCCCCCCCCCGAAAATCGGCATAAATAGGGGTGTTTCTAGCATTACTGCCATCATCACCATCACTGCTAAAATCTTTTTACTCCTTGAAAACATATCACGACACTTCCTTTCTGCCCTACGGTTGGCTCTAGTCCGCACGTAAGGACTTTCCTGTCTGACATGCTATCACACTATTAAAAAAATTGCAATACTTTTTTGAAAATGTAATATAAATGTAATATTTCTGTAACATAATTGTAACATTTCTCACGGCGGTCTAATTTTGCAATATTCCCGATAAGTGGGATTTCTCCACACATTTCAGCTGATATTTGCAGCGGAAAAATTCACTTGACTTCTAAACTTTAATATGATAACATCTAAATCAGAGAATGAATAAAATGTTGTCGTCTTAAATTGCGAGTTATCGAAATATTAAAAATTAAAACGGAGGTTTTTTTATGTCGGCAAACACAAAAAAAATCGTACGAATCGGTCTGTTGACCGCGATTTCCATCGTGCTTCTATACGCCCTGCGCCCTCTGCACGTATCAATTTTCGCCGCCACGCCATTTCTCAAATATGACGCCGCGTTTGTCACCGTATTTTTCGCATGTTTGGCATTCGGCGCGTTGGACGGCGTTCTCCTGACGCTGCTCATCTGTGTTTTGCAAATATTTCTGTTCCCGTCCTCGAGCGGGCTTTACGGTCCTCTCATGGACTTTTTAGCCGGGGCGTCCTTCGCGCTTGCCGCCGGCTTAGCCTTTCACGCCATCAAAAAAGATTGGGCGGCTCTGCTCATCGGGATTATTTCGTCCGTCGTCGTGATGGGCTTCGCAAACTTGCTAATAACTCCCGCATTCATGGGCGTTCCCACTTCCGCCGTGATAAAATTGATGGGCTTCATCCTCGCGTTTAACCTCATCAAAGCCGGCATCAACTCCGTCATTGCTTTTGTCGCTTTTAGGCTGCTGAAACGCATATTGACGATTTAGCATAAACACAAATCGCTTCACATACGTATACTAAAAGCAAAGGAGTGTTGTACATATGTTCGTTGCCGAAAGTCAATTGCAAGCCGCGCCTGCCCTTGAATACCAAAATCATTATCCGTTCCCGCTTATACCTCTGGGGTATGCCTATTCCGCGCTGGAGCCGTATATAGACACCAAAACTATGGAGCTGCATCACGACCGCCATTTGAAAACGTACGTCGATAACTTAAACGCCGCTCTAGCTCCGTATCCGGAATTCCACGATTGGTCGCTCGAGCTGCTGCTTACCCAAAATGATGTTCTGCCCGATGCTATACAAACTGCCGTCAGGAACAATGCCGGCGGCGTTTACAACCACAATTTTTTCTTCTCGCAGCTGGGCAAAAGCCCTCTAAAACAAGGTAGTATTTTGCGCTCGGACATTGAGCAGACCTTCGGCTCGTTTGCCAATTTCAAGGACGCCTTCACTAAGGCGGCTCTGCGCGTGTTTGGCTCGGGGTACGCGTGGCTCAGCAGCGACAAGCTCGGTAGCATGCAAATTTCGACAACCGCCAACCAGTCCAACCCGTTGGAGCTCGGCTTGCAACCGCTGTTCACCATTGACGTCTGGGAGCACGCGTACTACCTAAAACACTATAATGTGCGCGCGGATTACGTTGCCGACTTTTTTAAGCTTTCGGTATAGCATAGCCGCACAATCGACATCATCGATAAACTCGTCCTTGACATTTGCTCTCCTCATGTGATATAATAATCACGCAAGGGGGGAGCTGTATATTGCGTAAATTAGGGGCTAAAATCCGTTCAATATTCCAGAAACGTTTTTTTGTCAATCGAAGAATGAATCTAATCTTAGCTAATAAATTATCGAAATCTATGCTTAAAGACTTGCCGGATAAGGACAAAAAAGAGATACGTGAATATTTAATGTCAGCCGCAAAAAGCGCGCGCTCACGTTCAAAAATGCATTTTATCGGCGGTTTTACATCCGGGTTTCTTCTTAACGCGGCATTACACACGGGTCCTTACCCTTTCCTGAAGAATTTTATGGATTTTTACCGAAACATCCCCGGTTCATTTTTACCGCTTATCAAAAGCCTGCCCCAATTGCCGGGCGGGATATTTGCGTATACAAAAGATATGGTTTACAGCTCGACATCTCTCTTGCCCTTCTCATTAATTATTGTAGGAGTTCCCGCCATCAGCTTTTTAATCGCCGCACGGTCGCGCATGAAAGAGAGAAGTATCAAAAAAACAATACGCGCGCTCGACGCCAATAATTTGAGGAAATTGTCCGCATCCGAACATTGCCGTTTGCAAAAACTGATGCAGTTTCCCGACTTCCACCCCTTCGACTTTGAATCCACGCTGGCATCGATAATGATTGGATTTTGCCTTATATCCCCGATAGTTCCGATTTTCGGGTCGTTAAGAAATCCCGCCGCGACAATGCGCGATTTGGATACCTACACATCCGCCGTGCGCGAGCAATATGACGCGCTTAAAGACAAAAACACGGATACATACTCGCTTTTGATGGCGGCATATACAAGGCTTACCGAGCTGGGTCTACAAACCCGATACGACTATAACGCGTTTTCGTACAGCGACACTGCCGATTATAAAGACATAGGCGGTTATTTTGGGGCGGATTTGCTTAGCGGTAACGGCACTTGCAGGCATCTGACGGGGTATTTTGTGGATTTATTAAAGGAATTCGGCATTACGAGCTATTCGGTTCCCATATCATTAGGGAATCATGAAGAACTCACTATAAACGACCATATATCAAAGTTTTGGCAAGAGGAGACGCACAATGGCGTCGCGTCGGGGGACATAAACCACACAATGGTGCGGATACCCGATTTTTCCATCAATGATAACGAAAGCGGTGAGCTTCGTCACTTTAGGGACGTATATTACGACCCGACCAACAGGCTGTTTGCCGTGCATATCAGCCCTACGCTTATAAGAGTCGTTTCTCCATACGTAAAATTTAAGGACTCTGTCCTGCCGCCTCATAATATAGTTATGTCGGACACAACCACGCACAATGCCTTCAATTATCCCACGGAGGAGCCCGCCCACATCTACGATACGGACGAATATTATGAGCTGGAAAATATACTTACAAACGTGAATTCATATGAATATCAGTGGTTTTTAATCCCGTCATATAACGATACAATACTCCGCTCCCTGGACGAACTTCCGTTAATCGAAAAGCGGCTGAAAAATGAGTTTGAAATGAACGATTTAAAAATGAAGATGAGGTTATATGCGCCGCTTTTGAAGGCGTTTGAGGATTTTAATTCGCAAAACGAGCCGACGTCAAGCCCCGAGGCTCCGACCAACGAGCTTCAGGAAAAGACGGAAGAATCGCCCGCGGAAATTCAGCAAAATTTAGAAGACCCTTCCCCTACGCCCGCGTCGGTATTATCGCAATTAAAAGCCGCATCCCCGGCACCCGCGAAGAGTTCCGCCACAATGCCGACCACAGCCTTACAGCCCGCATCTCCCGCTCCCGCACAGCCGACAGACACGCCGTCTCCTGTGCCCGCAAGCGGTGTGCCACGTTAAAACTCCCGCGGCTTTCTTCTATTATATAGCCCAAAATATGCCGCGTTCTTTTTTGAATTGAAAATTTTACTTGCATTTCCTCCAATTATGTGCTATAATAATAGCATGGGGGAGTGTGTATGTCGGATTTTCCGAAAAAGCTTAAAAACACAATAAAATCAGCGAAGACGGCTTTATTTTCCCGTAAAAATGCGAAATTAAAGCTATCCCGCGAGTTGTCGCAATCCATGTTTGACAAATTGCCGCCCGACGGGCAAAAAGAATTGCGCGAAAACGCGGTGTCCGCGGGGAACAAGATGCGTAAGCGTTCAAAATTTCATCTTACTATCGCCTTATCAGCCGTTCCGTTGAACGTCTTTTCAGCTATTGCGGAAATTTATACCTTCCCGTATTTACAAAGATTTTCGGACTTTTTAAAAAATCTGCCCGGCTCGCTCGTCCCCTTTGCGAAAAATCTGCCCGCAATGACCAACGAATTATTTATCCTCGCAAAAGATATGGCTGACATACCATATTTATTCACAAACACGTACATAATCAGTTCGTCCGTCGCCGCGCTTGGTTTGGGGCTTTTTGCGCGCTCAAAGATAAAACAACGAAATTACTCCAAAATCGCGCACGCGTTGGAGTCCCATGATTTTGAAAAATTGCCGTTATCTCAAAATAAACACGTGCAAAAAATGATACAAGCTCCTGAGCCGGACCGCTCATTTGAAGCCATGCTGATGGGGTTTCTTTTATCGTTCTGTCTGACAATTCCCGTGATAAACATTGCAAATATCGATTTAACTCACGCGACCGAAATAATGCGCGACATCGGCGTTTACAATCAATTGGTGCAGGAGCAGGCGGAGTCGCTGCAGCACGAGAACACGGACACGCATTCGCTGCTGACCGCCGCGATGGAAAATCTCGAAAATTACGGGCTGCAATTAAACCCGACCGACGGCGAGTACAAAAAATTTGTGTATGACCTCGATGACCCGAATACGCGGGATATACGCGGGTATTACGGGGTGGATTTGCTCGACGGACGAGGCGTTTGTCGCCACTTGACCGCATATTTTGTCGATTTGCTAAAAGACTTCGACATTAAAAGCCAAACGGTCCCTCTGACGCTCGGCGATCGCGAGGCTTTAACCGCCGAGGATGATATCGCCATACTTAAGGGCGAACCCATGAGCCACGGCGTCGCGCGAGGTGAGGTGAACCATTCAATCGTACGCATTCCCGATTTTACCATACGCGATGACGAAACGGGCGGGGTTCATCGCTTTAAAGACGTCTATTACGACCCGACCAACGACATGTACGCCGTGCAAATCAGCTCTAAACTCGTGCGGTTTCTAACCCCGTACGCAAAATATCAAGACAGCCCGCTGGCGTCCGATTTTAGGCTTGAAACAACCTACACGCACAACGCTTTCAACTTCCCTGCGGAAGAATCCGCCCACATCTACTCTACAAATGAATACATGAAATTGCTTGATATCCTCAAGCAAAAAAAGGATTACCGCCCGGAGGATTCCTTATTATATGGAGAAAGAATGCTCGCGGCGGAAATTGCAAAGCTGAAAGACCTTACGGAAAAGCTTGAAATATTATTGGCGCAATCGGAAAAATCAAAGGGGTCACTACCCAGAATTGAGACGCCGACGCCCGTACTGCCGGAAAATGAGAAATCCCAAATCGCGCCGAATATCGTTGAATCAGCGCCTGAATCGACCGTCAGCTTAAAATCCGCCTTGGAAAAATCAGCTGAAAAAAATAAATCGACGCCCGGCAGCCAAACATCGCCGTCAAACGCGCCGCATTTGCCGCAAAAACCGTTGCCGCCCCGATAAATCAAAAAAGCTTTCTTCAAGCAATTTTACGCCGTCACAAAGCTATCAGCTCGCTCACGCAATGTCGGCTCGCAACCCCTATTTTCACATCCTGCCCCACCTTAGCCTTGATTTTATCCATAGCCTCAAAAACCTCGCGTCGGGCAAGCTCCGGCGTATTATTTTTTTCGCTCAAATGCCCCAAAATAAGGTGGCTCGTGCCGCTTTTAACCATTTTTGCCGCTATCCCCGCCGCCGCACGGTTGGACAAATGCCCGTTCTCGCCCAAAATACGCAACTTCAAGTACGGCGGATACTCCCCCTGCTCCAGCATGTCTATGTCGTGATTGCTCTCCAAAAGCGCCACATCCGCGCCGTATATGTTCTCCTCCACCTCCGCCGAAACATGCCCGATATCCGTCGCCACCACGACCGATTTCGCCCCCAGCTCAAACCTGTACCCCACCGGCTGCGCAGCGTCGTGCGGAGTGCGGAACGACTTCGCGCAAAATGCCCCAAAATCCACCTCATCGCCGCAATTAAACCTGCGCACGTTTCTCTCGGGAATCTCCCCTATCTGCCCCGACCGCGCCATCGCCTCCCACGTGCCGCAAGTGGCGTATACCGGCAAATTAAACCGCCGCGCAAGCACCCCCACGCCGCGAATATGATCTATATGTTCATGAGTCACCAATATCCCGCGCAAATCCTCCGCGTTTTCGCCTATTTCCCGCAGAGCCGCCTCAATGTGCTTCCCGCTGCGCCCGCAATCAATCAGTACCCGAACGTTTTTATGCTCCAAAAATGCCGAATTCCCGCTGCTCCCGCTCGACAGCGCGCAAAACCTCATAAACCGTCATCCCTTTCGTTGCAAGCAATGTGCCCCTGTTTATCGGCGCCACCGCTCATTTTCGCCCCTTCTCCCCCTTGCCCCCTCGCTCACCCCGCGCTCGTGACAATTTTCTTCCTATTCTGTATAATCTTAAACTCCCCTTCATGCTCGCCCAGCCTCGTAATTTGCGCCCCCAACGCCCGCAGCTTATCCTCAAAATGCGAATATCCCCTGTCAATATGCTGAATATCACACATCTCCGTCACGCCCTTCGCCACCAGCCCCGCAACCGCAAGCGCGGCTCCCGCACGCAAATCCGTCACCTTCACAGGCGCGCCCGTAAGATGGCTCACCCCCTGAATAACCGCCGAATGTCCGTCCGTTTTTATGTTCGCGCCCATCTTCTTAATCTCGTCAATATATTGGAAGCGATTGTCCCACACGCTCTCCGTTATCATGCTCACACCCTTTGAAACCGACAGCAACGCCACCATCTGCGGCTGCAGGTCCGTCGGGAACCCGGGGTACGGCTGCGTCTTGATGTTCGTCCCCTTTAGCTCGCGGCTCCCCTTTACGCGGATGCTGTCGTCAAACTCGTCCACGCTCGCGCCTATCTCAACCAGCTTCGCGCTCACCGGCTCCAGATGCTTGGGAATCACGTTCTTCACCAGCACATTCCCGTCCGTCGCCGCCGCCGCAATCATAAACGTCCCCGCCTCAATTTGGTCCGGAATTATCGAATAACTCCCGCCTTCCATCCGCGGCACACCAACAATGCGAATAATATCCGTCCCCGCGCCCTTGATGTTCGCCCCCATCGAGTTGAGGAAGTTGGCAACGTCCACCACGTGCGGCTCTTTCGCCGCGTTTTCGATGTGTGTAGTCCCCTCCGCCAACGTCGCCGCCAGCATGATGTTTATCGTCGCGCCCACGCTCACCACGTCAAGGTAAACGCTTGCGCCAATCGTGCGCTCCGCATACGCCTTCACCATCCCGTGGCTCACTTCCGCGCTGACGCTCAACGCCCGTAACCCCTTCAAATGTTGGTCAATCGGACGCGCCCCAAAATTACACCCGCCGGGCATAGGCACCTCCGCTTGATAGAACCGCCCTATCAACGCGCCCAAAAGATAATACGACGCGCGCATTCTGCTCACCTTGTCGTACGGCGGAATCGCGCACCGCACATTGGACGCGTCAATCTCCACGCTGCCGGGCGACGTACGGTTTATTCTCGCGCCAAAATCCTCCAAAACCTCTAACATCAAATTGACATCTTTAATATCGGGCAGGTTGTCAACTCTGCAAATACCGCTGACGAGCAAACTCGCCGGTATAATTGCAACCGCCGCGTTCTTAGCTCCGCTTATTTCCACCTCGCCGCCAAGTCGTTTTCCGCCGATAATAGCCAGCTTCTCCAATTGGTTCACTCCTCTGTGCCAAGCTTATATGTTAAATTCACCTAATTTAGCCCATTTTCACCATAGAACTCTTCAGTCCCCGCCATGTCTGTACTTACTTAATCTATTATACCACACCTTTTTCATTTGTAAAGCCCTAATTTTGAAAAATATTACAAATATTACGATTTTTTATCGGGAAATGAAAACCGGTTCGGCGAAATACACCTGAATTAGCATAAAAACAGGGAATTTCCACTCAGGCTAATAATTTTCAAATGTTTACAGCGTTATAATTTTTAACAAGTGAAAAAGGATCGGGAGCAAATGGCTAAAATCCCCATGGAAACGCTTGACTTTTATGCTAAAATGTGTTAAAATTAAATTATAGATAAGGTAAAATATGTATTTTCACTTGACTTTTTATAAAGGATGTGATAACATGAGTACATTAGATGGAATATTGGGAAACGGCGTTAGAGAAACCGTAAAGGGACTTTTGGCGTGGATTTCTTCTAATAAGAAAAAGCTTGAGAGGAGTAAAGAAATGGACGATGTTAATGTTATTGATGCCGATCTGGATATTGAAAAGGATGTTCTTCGTGAGCACATATCAGCTTCCAGTTCTGAGTGTTTCAGCTATGTTAGGAAATTGGGCAGACCGGGTGATGAAAGCCATCCGATACTGAAAATATGGGCAGACAAAATTCATCCTATGGGAGAACTGGCTTTTGACTGCAAAACCATTGAAGAAGTGGATGCAATGCATAAGCAACTAATTGCGTATGGAAAAGAGGCTCAGGACATCTATAAAAAAGAATTGCAAACTCTTGGCGGACCGTCAAGATAGATTTCCCACGTTAATTTTCCCATCAAGGGAGCGTGAAAATATGGACGAGAAATTCAATGATTATACAGATGCGTTTACTGCCGAAGATGTTAAAGCCGCAATTGGAACTCACTTTAGGATGTTGACTAAAGATAAAACTCCTGCAGAACAGCCTCGTATTGTTATTTTCATGGGAGGATTACCGGGCGCCGGAAAAAGCAGCGCCGTTAAAAATATTAGAAGGAAATATAATAATATTATTGAAGTTGATATTGATGAATATCGAAAAAACCATCCAAAAGCAAAAGATATATTTGAAATCGGAGAAATGCCCGAGATAAAAGCCGAAGAGCCGAGTTATTATTCAATTAAAACAAACAAATTTGCCCGCCGGGTGTCAAGAGGTTTACTGAAAAAACTTAGAGAGGCTGGGTACAATGTGATCATAGATGGTACTCTTCGCGATCCCCGATATGCTATTAGGGCAGCGAGGATTTTTAAGAAAAAGGGTTATGCTTCCGCTAGTGTTGAAATCATCGCGACAGACAAAAACACTGCTTGGGATGAAACGCAAAAAAGGCTTATTAAAGAAACTAAAAGAAGGAACGAAGAAATAGTCGGCAAAGGGGAATCAGCAATATTCCCTCGCGCGGTGGGGCGCAAATATTTTAATTCAGTAGTTATCGACCTTGTGGAAAGCAGCAGCGTATTATATAAATCGAGGGAATTTGAACAAATTAGGATTGTAGACAGGCAAGGCGGGGAGGTCTACAATTTAGCAAAAACACCTGATTTAGATCCACGCGAGCCTTTACAGCAGTCCATTGAAGGGAAAAGTCCTCCGCCTCTAGATGGACCGTCAAGATAAATTCCCCAAAGTGAATTAATATAAAAAACACAGCTTTAAAAGTCTTATGTAATTGCTTTTGAGGTTTTTTTATTTGGACGAGTTTTGTTTTTTTGCTCATTTGCGGCAAAACGCAGATTTATGACGCCGTGAGAAATGTTACAATTATGTTACAGAAATATTACATTTATATTACATTTTTAAAAAAGTATTGCAATTTTTTTAATAGTGTGATAGCATGTCAGACAGAGAAGTCCTTACGCGCGGACGAGAGCCGACCGTGGGGCAGAAAGGAAGTGTTGAGTGTTATGTTTACAAGAAGCAAAAAGATTTTATCGGTGATGGTGGCGATGGCGATAACGGCGGGAAT
>JAISFC010000012.1 GCA_031263785.1 Clostridiales bacterium
TCACCATTAAAGAGGATGTTTCAAAGTCTCTTGAAATTGCGCGTAATGATAAGTTAATCGGCAACTCTTTAGAAGCTGAAATTACGCTTTTTTCAACAGGCAAGCTTTACACCTTTACAAGGGATTTGGAAGACCAGCTGGAACATATATTGATTGTTTCAAAAGTTAATTTAATAGAAGGCGCGCCACAAGACGAAGCTTATCAGTCGCTCAATTTTGAAGAATTGCACATTAAAGTAGGTAAATTCGACGGGAAAAAATGCCCGCGATGTTGGATATATCATAATAATAAAGAAGATTTATGCGAGCGCTGCGTACGCGTTATGAAAGACCTTACGCACACTTCTTAAGCTTTATTACTTGATTATAGACATTAGTTTTTGCTTTCCGTTAAGAATTTTTTGCGGGAAGCTTTTTTATTTTGCAAATCTATTTACACCAATAATAAAAGCCACGCCCCTGTGCGCATATTAGGGGCGGGCTAAGTGTAAAAAACAAGTCGGTTATGCGGTGGGAGACGGTGATGGTTCGGGAGTGGGCGACATAGTAGGG
Organism: Clostridiales bacterium; assembly: GCA_031263785.1. Lineage (GTDB taxonomy): Bacteria > Bacillota > Clostridia > Monoglobales > WRBX01 > JAISFC01. The sequence continues at coordinate 553 of JAISFC010000012.1, forward strand.
GATGTTGAGGGAGAGAGAGAAGGCGAAAGCGAGGGGGAAGTAGAAGGCGAAACCGATGGCGAAGGCGAGGTTGAGGTCGACGGTGTCGGAGATGGGAGTGGATGCGCTTGAATATAGTCAACTGTGACACTCAATAATTTTGTAGATGTTGACCGTGTAAGCGAAGTGTAGGGGCGGAATGTCTTGTCATCATAACCATTAACAATGCCGGCATTTACTAAATTCGACACAGTGTCAATCGCCCAATCGGGTATAGCTGTCTTGTCTGTGAAATTTAAATTCGCTTTCATCGTCGGAACATCTGCATTAAGATACAGCGCATTATTGAGCATTTCCACCGCTTCAACACGATTTAACACGTTATGCCCCTCAAAAAAGAGCTGACTTCCATGCGGTACGCCGCTTATAATCCCTTTATCATATGCCGCTTTTGCGTGATTTTCCATCCACGCGGGAAAGTTTGTATCCGAAAAAGGATTGGGCAAATCTTTGTAATCATCCGGATTAATTCCCAATGCTGCATTTAGATAAATCACATAATCCGCACGGGTAAGAACTATTTCAGGACCAAAATAAAATTTTCCATCAACCTGAGTTCCTATAAACGTACCGGAAAATGCCAATTTGCTTGCATACGGTTCTACCCAGTCGCCTTTAATGTCCTGATAGTCGAACAACGTAGTTGGTGCAGGCTGCGGTGAATTAGACGGAGAAGGTGATAAAGTCGGTGCAGGTGTGATACTCACTGTCACTGCCGCCGAGCTGGCTCCGCCCTCACTATCGCTCACTTTAAAATCAAATACGTCATCACCCGAAACCGACGAATTTGCCGAGTAAGAGTAGGCACCGGTTGAAGCATTTGTAATTGTAATCGTTCCCTTTGCCGTGCTGTGCGTCAATACCGTACTATTGTCAGAAAGCAGAATTGCGTAAGAAACCGCTCCGGTTACCGAGCCTGTGTGCGCCAACATGCCGGTTTCCGTTTCCCCCGCCATCACGCTGAGTGTGCCAACTGTTGCCGTAATATTCGACGCTATAATAGTTACGGTCAAACTGTTAGTACTCGGATTAGTGCCGTTATCCGTCACCTTAAATTCTATCACGTCGTCCCCTGTCATGCCCATTTTCGCTGCGTAACTGTACGTGCCTGTGGTATTGTCCGTAATAGTAACCGTACCTTTATCGGTGGTAAGTGTATTTACTTCGGCTGAACCATTGGGATCCACAATTTTAAATGCCAATGTGCCATCCGCAGCTCCCGTAGTTAGTAACGTGCCGTTCATGCTGCCGCCCGCTTGGACCGTCAGTGTACTTGCATCCGCAGACGCTGTTGCGTAAACATGTCCGACCACACTAAAGCAGAGAGCTAAACTTAAAATAATACTAGCTATCTTTTTCATATCTAAATTTCCTCCTAAAATTATTAAATTTGGAATGTTATAATTCTATTTTGTTAGTATTTTGAGTTTCAACCAATATTTATATTCATGCAAAAAATGGAAAATTAATTGACATTTTACTAAAAATGAGATACAATGTTAATGATAGAGGTGAATTAATAAAGTGAAACCAATCGTCGCTGTTGTCGGACGCCCAAATGTGGGCAAATCTACGTTGTTTAACAAAATAGCCGGACGCCGTATAGCCATTGTAGAAGGCACCCCGGGCGTCACGCGAGATAGAATCTACACTGAAGCTGAATGGAATGGATGCCACTTCACGCTGATTGATACAAGCGGTCTTGAGCAAGCTTCAAAGGACAAGCTCCTATCCGAAATGCGCGCTCAGGCACAAATAGCCATTGATGCCGCGGATGTTATTGTGTTCGTCACAGATGTTCGCGTCGGGGTTACTGCCGATGATGCCGAAATATCTACCATGCTGAAGCATAGCGGCAAGCCAATCATAGTTGTCACAAATTATGCCGACACAATAGGCGAGATTCCCGCGCAATTTTATGAATTCTACGATTTAGGGCTGGGTGACCCTGTGCTTGCTTCTGCAATGCATGGCAAGGGCGTCGGCGACCTGCTGGATAAAATAGTCGAATTACTGCCGAACGACGCAGAAAAAACGGAGGAAGAGGAAGATGAAGTAATAAAGATTGCCGTGGTAGGAAAGCCTAATGCAGGTAAATCTTCTCTTATAAATAAGATTCTGGGCGAGAATCGACTAATTGTAAGCGATACTCCCGGCACAACGCGCGACAGTATTGACACGGATGTCGTTAACGATGACCGACGATTCCTCCTGATTGACACTGCCGGAATGAGAAAACGAGGTAAAATAGAGAAAAATCTGGAAAAATACAGTGTAATACGCTCATTGGCGGCAATTGAACGCGCCGATGTCGTGCTTGCCATGATAGACGGCACCGAAGGCATAAGTGAACAAGATGCAAAAATTGCGGGCTATGCCCATGATAACGGAAAAGCTGTTGTAATCACTGTTAATAAGTGGGATATCGTAGAAAAAGACGGCAAAACTCAACAAGAATTCAAACGCAGCATTTCAAAAAGATTGCCCTTTATGCTGTATGCTCCCGTTATATTCGTGTCTGCCCTTACCGGACATAGAATGTCACAAGTTTTTAAAATGGCAGAATATGTATATCGGCAAAGCAGTTTAAACGTTTCAACAAGCGCGCTGAATGAGATAATAATTGAATCTGTGGCACGCAAACAGCCGCCTTCTGACAAAGGGAAACGCTTAAAGATTTATTATGCAACTCAGGTCGGGATTCGTCCACCAACATTTGCGCTCTTCGTTAATAACGATAAATTAATGCATTTTTCGTACGAAAGATACATAGAAAATCAAATTCGACAAGTCTTCCAGTTTGACGGCACACGTATCAAAATAGTATTGAAAAATAGGTGAAAATATGCTGTAAAGTTCTGTCACTTTACAGTTCAAAGCGCATGTAAAGTAAAATACCTTTAGTATAGGAGGAAGTCCCGTGTTTAACATGATAAATAAGCTTGCAACCGTAAATGGAGTTTCCGGCAATGAAGACGCTGTTCGTGAAATAATTTTAAATGAAGCCGAACAATATTCAGACGATATAACGCAGGATGACATCGGCAATATTATTTGCCATAAAAAGCGCGATAACGCACCGTCAATAATGTTATACGCACATATGGACGAGGTGGGCTTTATAGTTTCAAATGTTACACCTGAAGGATGGATAAAATTTCAACCTATAGGCAAAGTAAATAGTTCCGTCCTGCTTTCAAAACAGGTTGTTATCGGTTCAAATATGGTGCGCGGAGTTATTGCCGTGCGTCCTAAACATCTTGCGAAGGATGATGACGGCAAAAACACGTCAATTTCCGAGCTTTTTATTGATATCGGCGCAAGTAACAGACAGCAAGCGCTTAATCACGTTGCATTAGGGGATTATATTGCCTTTTCAAGCGATTATATTGAATTTGGAGAAGAAGGAATTAAAGCGAAAGCGCTTGACAGCCGCGTTAGTTGCGCTGTTATTCTCGATTTAATGCGCGATAATTACATTTATGATATGTATTACATTTTTACCTCACAAGAAAAAATCGGGTACCGCGGTACTCAAGCTTTGGACTTAGCGACACGTCCGTCTTTAGCAATAAAAATCGACGGAGCGGAATGCTCAGATTTCCCAAAATCACCTGATGAAAAATCCATTATGAAGGTAGGAGGAGGAGCCTCTATTTCTATTTTGGATGGAAATTGTGTGCATGATATTGAGCAAGTTAAGAACCTTTACACCTATGCGATAAAACACGAAATAAATGCTCAATATAAGGATATTTCTCCTGCGAAAAATAGCAATAACTTTTTAAACTTAAAATGCGGCGGTATTAAAACTGTATCGGTAAATTTCCCATACAGGTATATGGATTCTCCTTCAAACGTAGCAAGTAAATCCGATATCAAATCTGTAAAAGACTTAATAGGAGGTTACTTGAAGGATGAACAAATATAAGAATTTTCAAATTTCCAATACTGTAATTGACTTAGCTTTGCAAGCGGAGCAAATGAGCCTGAAACAATTTGAAAATGTACACGAAATTGAAAATATCAATCAATTGAAAGTTCTTAACGCTTTCCATATCAATAAAATCGGCGAAGTTCACTTTTCTTCAACTAATGGATATGGATATAATGATGTCGGGCGTGACGCGATTGACCGTCTTTTCGCTACAATTTTTGACACAGAGGATGCACTTGTACGTCATAATATAATCAGCGGCACACATGCCATATCCGTTGCGTTGAACGGCATTTTGCGCCCTAACGACCTTTTGTTAAGCGTTACAGGCAAGCCATATGACACCCTTGAAGAAGTTATTGGTTTGCGCGGCGAAGGGAAGGGCTCGTTAAAAGATTTCGGCATTAAATACAAGCAGATTGATTATTCCCTAAATAAATCGAATTCTGACGACTTTTTATCTATTATTAAAGAGGAGATTCCACGACTTGTTTTTTTTCAAAAATCAAGAGGTTACGCAGCAGGGAAGCGCTCTATTTCTGCTGCGGAAATTGGTCGAATGATTGAATTAATCAAGAGAATTTCGCCTAATATTATATGTTTTGTTGATAATTGCTACGGCGAATTTGTCGAAGACATCGAGCCAACAAATGTCGGCGCTGACCTGATAGCGGGCTCACTAATAAAAAACGCGGGCGGGGGAATAGTGCAATCTGGCGGCTATATCGCGGGGCGCAAGCAATTAGTGGAGCTTGCTGCCTACAAGCTGAATTCTGTGGGAATAGGGAAAGAAGCGGGTGCATCTCTGGGGCACAATCGTGAAATTTTGCAAGGTATTTTCATGGCGCCTCATATTGTCGCTCAGGCTAAAAAATCAGCGATATTTTGCGCTAATTTATTTAAATTATCAGGCTTTACGGCGTCGCCTGACGGAGATGACTACAGGGCTGATATCGTTCAATCCATACAGTTGAAAAGCGAAGAAGAATTGTCGGCATTTTGCGAAGGGATTCAAAAAGGCTCACCGATTGACAGCTTCGTCGCCCCCAAAGGTTGGTCCATGCCTGGATATTCCTGCGACGTCATCATGGCAGCGGGAGGCTTCGTGCAAGGCTCTTCAATTGAGCTTTCCGCCGACGCTCCTATAAAGCCGCCATTTACAGTGTATATACAAGGCGGACTTACATATTACAGCGCAAAATTAGGCGTAATGATGGCGCTTGACAATGTGTTGTCATGCAAAAATCGTTAAATTTCATCCGCGAGAGGGTTAGCGTTTACCGCGTCTTTCAGCCGTTTTTCATCAAGATGCGTATATATTTGGGTCGTCGAAAGCTTTTCATGCCCCAATATCTCCTTTAAAGCGAGCACATCTACGTTCCCGTGCTGATACATCAAAGTCGCCGCAGTATGACGCAATTTATGCGCCGAGTACTTAGTAGAATCCAAACCCGCCAATTTTAGGTACTTTTTCACAATATTCTCAACGCCGCGCCCGCTTAACCTTTTATGGTTTTTATTTAGAAACAAAGCATTATCATTAGTTTCTAACGCCTTTCTTAGTGGTAAATACGAATTCAGTGCGCTCAAACACGCCTTGTTCAAATATACCACGCGCTGTTTGTTGCCTTTTCCGGTTATCGTAATCGTGCCTTCTTTGCTAATATCCTGAACATTTATGCCAACAAGCTCCGACAGTCTCATGCCACAATTTAACAATAGCGTCAAAATAGTGTAATCGCGTTTGTCACTGTCGCTAACGCGCGCAACGTTCAAAAGGGTGCGGCTGCTTTCTAAATCCAGATACACCGGCAATGTTTTCCCCAGCTTGGGCGACTCTAAAAGCTCCGCAGGATTCATGTCTATCAATTTTAGTTTAGAGTACAAAAATTTGAAGAACACCCTGAGGCAAGACGATTTCCTCGCTCTGGACGCCGCCTTATTTTCCCGAACGCGATTCGTGTATGTCATGAATGAATATATGTCGTCCAGGGAGATTTGTTTTATTAAATCAATGGTCACATCATCAATAGAAATTTTCTTGAGCGCAGAAATAGACTCATCAGAGTCGGTTGAATTGAACCCAACGGGCTCGGGACAAATTTTTTTAATGACTTTGATAAATCTAAAAAAAGTTTGTAAATCGCTCAAATATGCGTCCACAGTTTTTTTAGACCTGCCCTTGATTGTGTCAATATCCGTGACGAATTTTTTCAAAATATCCGGCATCATATTTTCATCCATAAAATCCCCCCTAGATTTATTACAGACAATTACCTTTAATGCGCCTCTTCCTTCGTACGGCTCACCCCTTCCAACTTCGTTAAATTGTCCTTTAACGAAGTTGCATATTAATTTAAACGCCCCTCTCCATCAAGCTACAATAAGAACCGTTAAACTATTCTAACTCTTATCACGCCGTCGATAGCCGCTATTTCCCTGACGGTATCCGTCAATTTATTTCTGTCGCCTTCGATATCCGCTATTGTACAGCCATATCCGTCTTTGCCATTACTTGCCATTTTTATGATGTTATACCCATTTTTACCCAATATGTTACTAAACTGCCCAATCATATTCGGAATATCCATATCCAATATTATAATGCGAGTTCCCCCTACTCTGTCCATAACACATTCAGGGAAATTCGCGGAATTAGCAATATTGCCGTTTTTCAGATAGTCCGCAAGCTGCATTGCCGCCATGGATGCGCATTTTTCCTCGCTTTCCGGCGTGACGCTCCCCAGATGCGGCGTTATAATTATATTGTCGTTTCCCAAAAGCCCCTCATCCGCAAAATCCGTGACATATTTCGCCAATTTACCGCTCTTTAACGCATTTAAAAGCGCATCCTCTTCCACTATCTCCCCCCTCGCATAATTTATAAGTCGAACGCCGTCTTTCATGCTTTTAAAGCTTTTTTCGTCTATCATGCCACGCGTACTCTCGTTCAGCGGAAGGTGCAGAGAAATATAATCACAATTTTGTAATATTTCATCGAATGAATTAGTCAGATTCACAGTTCTCGTAAGCTTCCACGCCGCTTTTACAGATATAAACGGGTCATACCCCATAACATTCATGCCTAAATCGTGCGCCGAATTAGCTACCAAAACGCCAATGTCTCCTAAGCCAATAACGCCGAGTGTCTTGCCTGAAATTTCAGGACCTATAAAGTCGAACCTGCCATCTTTAGTCCTATTTTCCACATTATCCTTCAAGGTTTGCACCCAATTTGCCGCACCGATTATGTCACGCGACGATAATAGCAAAGCGGATATAACCAGCTCTTTTACCGCATTTGCGTTCCCGTTGGGTGTGATGAAAACCACTATCCCCGCTTCCGTACACTCTTTCATCGGTATATTGTCGACACCCACGCCCACTCTCGCAATCGCAAGCAAGTCCGGCGTTAATTCACCCGCCGAAACTGTGCCGGAGCGAACTATTATGCCATCCCCATTTTTGTCGACACATTCCAGTTTGTTAAAATCAAGCACGCTTAACCCCGCTTGTGACACTTCATCCATCACTTTGACTCTCATCGCCCTATTGCCTCCCTTCTAACGTGTATATTATATCAGTCATTGAACATTTAGTCAACAGCAAAAATAGACAGGACTCGAGCAAAGGCGAGTCAAAGAAAATTCAGCGAGAAAAAGACCCTATATCCGGAAGGAATACAGGGTCTTAATCTTATATATAACAACATTGTGCAGTTACAGCCAAATTTCAAAGCCGTCGGG
>JAISFC010000090.1 GCA_031263785.1 Clostridiales bacterium
GATATTGCAGATACCACAAGGGTATTCCCCTTCCCATATTATTTTAATCGGTGAAAGAGCCGGCAGTCCGGCGCAGGCAGCAGCAAGAAAAGAAAATGCTGTTAATTATATTAAGTAGATTAAGTAGAAAATGGGAAAATAAAATCATGGCAAGTATGTATGGATCAAAAAAAGCAATTGACATATTGGGAGAAAAATGGGAATGAATTTTTCATAATGAATAAAATATATTTTAAACAATTTATGGAATCAATAGAAAATCTGAAATAAATAATATTGTAAAGTAGAAGTATAAAAGCAGCCGGAACGTTATGTGCTGTAAAATCAAGCTGTCTTTTTATCCGCTTTCCTCGGCTCTTTTTTCAGCAGATTGCTCACGGGAACCAACACGCCCTTTGAAATACCCTCGGCGCGAATGGCAGCTTTTTTCGCGTCTATCCCCGCCTTTTTCGCGCCATGCGGATTCAACGAAAATAACTGAAAACATCCATACATAATCTTAATCCATAAATTTTCTTGACATGGCGCATATAATATGTTATACTATTAATAACAGTTGAAAGGGCAATCAGGCGCAAGGCGGCTTGCTTTGTGATTATCGAAAGGAAAATGATTTATGAATCTCTCGCAAAGAAATCTGCATCATACTCATCATCACATTCCGTGTGGTTTCTTTGTTGTGTGTGAGATGAGTTAAGTGGAATAGCGCATCATCATATAAACACATGCACAGGGCAACCACTCGCCTTGTGTTTTTTGTTGCGTTTCAACTGAAATTTTAAAAAGAAAGAGTGGTAAAAATGAAAAAAATCTTATCATTGGCTGTGATAGTGGCATTAAGCATTGGTTTGGCGGGGTGCGGCGCGCCGGAAGAGGGCAAGACTCTCAACATCGGCATAACGGATTATCCGCCGCTTAACTACTACGAAAACGGCAAGCTTATCGGGTTTGAGACGGAATTTGCCGAAGAGGTCTGCAAGGAGCTCGGGATGACGCCGAATTTTATCATCATCGATTGGGGCAGCAAGGAAATCGAGCTGAAAGCGAAAAATATCGATGTGATTTGGAACGGCATGACTTGGACGGCGAAGCGGGCGGAAAACATGCTTCTGTCGGACAAATACATCAACAATAACGGCGTTCTGGTTGTTAAAAATGGCGTTAATGAAATCAAGAGCGTCGCGGTTGAAAAGGGTTCGCAAGCCGAAACCACGGTTGATACGGATAGCTTTTTCGAAGACAAAGAAGTTATAAAGGTGGACGCCATGACGAAGGGATTTATGGAGGTTTCGAGCGGCAATGTTTCGGCGACTTATTGCGATTATGTCGCCGCTCGCGGGATGCTCGCTGACGGCAGTGATTACACCAATCTTGAAATTTGGGACGGTTACAAGGGCGAGGCTGACGCGTTTTCTATGGGGTTCCGCAAAGAAGACACGGAATTGTGCGGCGAAATAAATAAAATTATGGCTGAGATGAAAGCGGACGGCAGAATGAAGAAAATCGCCGACAAATATGGGCTGGGTGATTTGCTATGAGCTTTGGGGAGGTAAATCTTAAACTTTTGGAGGGTTTTCAATTAAATTGCTATTTATACATTCTAACCCTCCTATTTTCCCTCCCTTTGGGGCTAATATTCTGCTATTTGCGGATGGGGAAGTCGAAAGCGATAATGCAGGGCGTCATATGGTTTTTGCGCGGGTCGCCGCTTATGATACAGCTTTTCATCGTGATGTACGTGCCGGGGCTGCTGTTTAACATCCCGATAAAATCGCGCTTCACGGTGGCGGTTATCGCCTTTTCCATCAACTATGCGGCGTATTTCTGCGAGATATTCCGAGGGGGAATCGAGTCGATACCTAAGGGGCAATGGGAAGCGGGGCAAGTTTTGGGGCTGTCTAAATGGGCGATTGAGCGGAAAATCGTGTTTCCGCAGGTCGTCAAGAAAATAATCCCGCCGTTTGGAAACGAGCTGCTAACTTTAATCAAAGACACCACGCTCGCCCGAGTTATCGCCGTCCCCGAAATGCTTATGGCGAGCACGGAGTTCACGACAAAAGGCTTAATATGGCCGCTTTTCTACACGACCGTATTTTTCTTAATTGCAACCGCGTTTATGACGTTTTTCCTAAAATGGCTCGAGGGGAGGTTCGCGTATTATGAGGGTTAGTAATATTTGCAAGAGCTTTGGCGGGAACAAGGCGCTTGAGGATGTTTCCTTTGAAACTAGCGGGAATTTGGCTATTGTCGGCGAAAGCGGCGGCGGCAAGACAACGTTGCTCCGCATCTTGGCGGGGCTGGAGACGGCGGATAGCGGGACGGTTGAATATGACGGAAAAATAGGCTTCGTTTTTCAGGATTTTAATCTGTTCCCGCATATGACCGTGTGGGAAAACATAACGATTGCCGCTCCTGACGCCGATATTGGGCTTTTAGCGCGGCTCGGCTTGGAAAGCAAGAAAGACGAATATCCCTGCAATTTAAGCGGAGGGCAAAGGCAACGCGTGGCAATCGCGAGGGCGCTGGCGTTGGACCCCGATATATTGTGTTTTGATGAGCCGACTTCCGCGCTTGACCCCCTGCTTACCGACAGCGTTGCGGAGCTTATAAATTCTCTTGATAAAATCTGTATAATTGTGACGCACGATATGGAATTCGCCGATAAGGTGGCAAAGAAAAAGTTGATTGTCGACGCACGGTCAAACGCAATTTACAAACGAAAAGGAGCGTGAATTAGCATGGAATACAAAATTTATAATCCCGGGGGCAATAAAACCGCGCTCGTGATGGGGCTTGAGTACGATTATAAGGGTGTAAACAGCGAAATTATGCGGGACAACCCCGATGTGGAGCAGGTTGGTTTTGTTGCGACTGACGGATATGAGCTGAAAATGGCGGGCGGCGAATTTTGCGGCAACGCTTGTCGATGCGCCGCGAACTATTATTTAGGCGGCAAGCAAGGCGAAATCGAGCTTGAGACGGCTGCGGGCAAGGTTAAATGCGGCATAAATGAGCGAGGCGAAACATGGGTGGAGCTGCCGAAGCCCACTCCGCGCGCAATCGCCGAGGGCATATATCTCGTTGAAATGGAGGGAATAACGCATATTGTCATAGATAAAGCGAGCGTCGGGGCGAAATGCGTGGGGGTTATACCGTATGAGAGCGGAGCGATAAATCCGTTTGTTTGGGTGCGCGACATAAACACCTTTTTCAACGAAACCGGCTGCTTGAGCGGCAGTGTCGCCGTCGCTTCGGTTATGGATGTGGGTAAGTTGCGGCAACCAAGTCAAGCGGATTATAAAATTGAGAAAAATGACCTTAGCATTAAGGTGTCCGGGACGGTCGAATGAGCGCTGTATCTTTCTTAATATCCCGCACGGCGCGTCGCAATAGACTACGCTTGTTCATTTCCGCGCTGAAAATCGCGCGAAAATATCACCCGCTCCGTCATTGCTCCTTCTCCACAAAAAGGCACGGACTTATCGGCTAAAACCTTGTAAACGCGGTTTTTTAACGCCGATTGGCGTCCTACCACCTTTTTGTGGTTAAACCACCTTCAAGAAAGAAAAATGTACTTGAGAGTTTTGTGAAATCTTCATAGTTTGCGCTTAAAACCACTTTTTTGAAGATATTGTTTCGGATGAATTTACGCTTGAATCCCACAGCTGAACATAAAAAGAACGGTGCAAAATTTTTCACACCGCTCATTTTTGTATGATTAATTTTTAATTCCTAATTAGTGACTGCCAACGGTAGTTCTTGAAGTTTTTTCTGCCCGACGTACCGTAATACCGTTGTATAATCCGCGGCGTCGACGCCGAGATACTCATTGATATTGTAAATTGTTGTGACGCCCGTGATGTCCGCGTTGCCGACCTGACCCTTGATTGTGTTCAAATCCGACGTTGTTAAGGCGAATTTGTCCGCGGTGGGTAAGTAGAATGCACCTGCATATAAATACGCCGTTCCACCGACGGTCAGAGGTGTGTCTTCGTCGATTGTCCCTGTATTTACGCTCGTTCCATCCAGATATATGTCAGCCCAGAGATAACTTTCCTCGCGGACTGTGCCGACTACGTTTCCGCCGTTGTCTCCAAATCGCGAAAATCGGAGCATATATTTCGGACTTGAGCCTGTGGGGTCGCTGATTTTCAGGTCGTTTGCTACCGTTCTCGGGATATTTAGCGTATAATTGTACAGAGTCGAAGACGGGTCGCCGATTGCCGCCGTCATGTTCATTTCTTGCGTGTACGCCACGCTTCCCACCTGTTTGATAATTTCTCCATCAGTCTCGTCAACCTCGTACATCTCAACTCGAATTCCCGCGTCTATTTTGTTTAGATTCGGGGTGTAGCTAATCGCGGAAATAGCGGTTCTTTGTTTGCCGGTGAGCATCGCGCGACCCTGCAAACTTATGCTATTCACGTCGCCGCTGATGGTGACAGGAGGCATGTCCTCGACGGTCACATTTATGTAATCCTGTGTTAAAATGCCATGTTCGCCGTCCACAAGAAGGTATGCCCCAAAGTCGTCCTGATTGCTACTAAGGATTCCTATCCCGTCAACGCCGAAGATTTGGTCGCTTGTGATTCCGTTCGTATCATTGTATTCCCCGATGGCAAAACTCGCGCTTGTAGCCACGTTTTCTTTTACTCTATAGTGGATTTTAAAATATACATCGTCGGTTAAAGTGTGAGGTGTAAGCGGAACATTTTCCCCGACTGACCAGCTCAAAAGGAATTTTCCTTCCGAATTAATCACGTCCAAAATCTCGCTTGACGAGTCATAATCCCGCGCGCCGCTCAAAAATGTGCCGTTGACAAGTAGTCCCGTGAGACCCTTGACGTCAAAATCGACGGTTTCAAGATTGGTTATTTCGATTGTATCGTTGTCGAAAAGCATCGGAATTGCCAACGCATACGCTTGTCTGCCGACAGCGGTGGCATCGTCGAAAGATACGTCGATATGTCCGTCGTAGCCCGCGTTTTTCGATAGAGAATCGGGAGTGAGAACCACCTTCACAACATCAAATATTTTAAAGCTTTTACTCGCCGTCCCGACGTAATTTCCTCCCATGCCGGTAATTATCACCGCCGCCGTACCCGCACTTATATTGTTCGAATATGACACCGTGTAATCCTCAGCTTCAACTATCTCAATCCCCTCCGGATTCGCGAGTGTTTTCGCCTCAACCACCACAGACGCCTGCGTCACCGTCGAACCCGTGTACTCCCCATCAATAACCCCCGAAATCTCCGCATCATATAGGTTATTGTATTTTTTGCTATTACTCTTCGCATATGTTTCCGCCACGCTCCCATAGTGACAATTTATTACAAAAGCGACGGATGTACCGCCAAATGCAAGGGTACCTATTGTCGTTACGCCGTCGGGGACTGTAATACTCACTAATTTGTTACAATTGTAAAACGCATACATGCCTATGCTCATCACACTTGCAGGAATCGTTAAATCGCCCGTTAATCCGCTACAATCGAAAAAAGTATAAATGTCTATGCTCGTCACGCCTGACGGTATTGTTAATTCCCCTGTCAACCCACTGCAATTACGAAACGCCTCACTGCCTATGCTCGTCACACCTGTAGGTATCGTTAAACTTCCCGTTAAGCTACTGCAATTGTAAAATGCACCACCACCTATGCTCGTAACTCCAGTGGGAATTGTTAATGTTCCTGTAAATCCACTGCAACTGTGAAATGCACTATTACCTATGCTCGTCACACCTACAGGTATTGTCAAATCGCCTGTAAATCCACTGCAACCTTGAAACGCACTGCCCCCTATACTTGTCACACTCGCAGGTATCATTAATATTCCCGTTAAACCGCTGCAACCGCGAAACGCCGAGCTACTTATACTCGTTACTCCTTCCTGTATTGTAGCCTCTCCTTGTTTACCGGCAGGACATACTATTAACGTAGTCAATTCTTTATTGTACAATATGCCGTCAACAGAGGCGTAATTGACATTGTCAGAATCTACGTTTATGGCAATTAAACCAATGTCGATAAACGCATTATTGCCTATGCTCGTCACGCTTGCAGGTATTGTTAAGCTTCCTGTGAGTCCGCTGCAACTCTGAAACGCCTGTACGCCTATGCTCGTCACGCCTACGGGTATCGTTAATACTCCCGTGAATCCATTACAACCCATAAACGCCTGATTGCTTATGCTTATCACTCCGTCGGGAATCGTTAATGCTCCCGTTAACCCTCTGCAACCGTCAAACGCACTAACGCCTATGGTCGTCACGCTAGCGGGTATATTAAGACTTGTAAATACTGCGACTTTACCCGCCGGACACTGTATTAATGTAGTACATGCCTTGTTGTATAATATGCCGTCAACAGAGGCATAAGTGGCATTGCCGGAGTCTACGTTTATGTCAGTTGAATATATCTCCAAAAACGCACCACTACCTATGTAAGTTACACTTGCAGGTATTGTTAAACTTCCCATCAATTGTCTGCAATACCAAAACGCATAACTCCCTATGCTCGCCACTCCGGAATTAATTGTAAGACTTGTTATTGAATCCTTAAAAGAATTCCACGGCATATTGCTGCCATTGTAATTTGTCATAGCTCCTGTGCCGGATATAGTTAGATTGCCTGTGGCTCCTGTGAAGGTCCATGTGAGGGAAGCGCCGCACTCGCCGGTTGCGTCATCGGCGGCGTGGGCTGTTTCGACATTAAAAAATACTCCTCCTGTGGAAAGAGAAGTAAACAAAATAATTGAAACTATTAAGCTCACGATTTTTCTTGTAAATAAAAATCCGGAATAATCCGTTAAACCGAAAAACAGTGTTGAGGTCTTATCCTCTCTCTCTCTCTCTCTCTCTCTCTCTCTCTCTCTCTTTAGAATAATCACGTTTTTTCATGGTTCATCTTCCTTCCTTTATAAATTTAAAAATCTTATTGACTGTACTGTATCATAAAAAAACAGTCTCGTGGGATTTGTAACACAAATGTAATATAATTGTAATATTTCTGTAACATTTCCTAAAAAACGGAAAAAGGTTTATTTGCGTCGGCAATTCTCACGTTTTAAGCATTTTTAATTTTCAAAAATTATGCTTTTGAGTAATTTTAAGCCGCACTCCGCTGCATTCGAGTTCTCAACATGAATCGTTACAAACTAAATCGCCGTGGATATCTCAAAAAAAATCTTGACACCGTCCCGAATTTATGGTAATATTATATGTAGGTATGTTTTGCATGGCCCGTTGGTCAAGAGGTTAAGACACCGCCCTTTCACGGCGGAATCAGGGGTTCAATTCCCCTACGGGTCACCAAAAAATGCCGCATGAATGCGGCAATGAAGAATGAAAAGTGATAAATTGTGAATTATGAATATTCGGGAGCGAAAGCCGGCGGCACTTTTTGTATTCATCATTTATCACTCATCGTTTATCATTTTTCATTAAAAGAAAAGGAGTGGAATTTTATGAACATATGTCAAAGTTGCGCAATGCCGCTGAACAATGAGCAAGAAATCAGTGAAAACAGGGATTATTGCATCTATTGTTTCAAGGACGGTGCATTTACTCAAAACATGAATATGGAGCAAATGATTGAACATTGCGCTCAATTTGCGGACCAATCCGGAACAACGGAAGAGGAAATGTTGGAATATGCAAAAAATGTTTTCCCTACGCTGAAAAGATGGAGGCAAGCGTAATAATTTTTTTCGGTTTCGCATGGGGAAGTTATTATTTTTTTACCATACCTTACCCTCATCGCTCTCGCTGACTACTTCAATGTATCCCTCGACTATCTCGTTGGTCGTAGCGCCCACCCTGCAAGATATTGATTGCTAAAACATACATAATCGTATATAATAACAATGAAGGAGTGAATTATTATGCCGCCAATTAAAGTTACATCGGAAGCACAAGCTGTCGCAAAAAACGCCATACCCACATTCCATGTTTTGATTCACCCCGCCGAAGATGTAGGCGGATATTGGGCTGAATGCACTTTTCCAAATGGCGGTTGCACAACTCAAGGCGAAACAGTTCAGGAAACCGAAAAGAATATGTTTGAGAGTATTACGCTATTCCTCGAAGATTATCCCGAAATCACTAACTATTTTTTGTCGTTCGAGGTTTGCGATGCCTAAAATACCAATTGTTAAAGCAAAGATTTTTTATCAAATGCTTGTGAAATTTGGCTGCGAACCGATTAGCGTCCGAATTTCTCACTTTAAAGTCCGAAATCCCCACAACGGAAAGGTGTCTGTTGTCACCATACATACGGGAAAGGATTTTAGCAAAGGCGCTTTCGTTTCTACGCTCAAACAATTAGGTATTGATGTCGAAAGTTTCCTCGTGTTCATAGACAAACAATGATTTTCGCATAAAAAAATCACGTTCGCCTCGCCTATTCGCTTGTAAACGCGCGAATTACGCCTCGTTGCTCACTATCAATTTTTTTCGGTTTCGCATGGGGTAAGTTATTTTTTTTGTCATACTTTGCACGTCGCAATGACTTCGTTTCGTTTGTTTACGCGCTGAAAATAGCAAAAAAATCGATCCGCGTCAAGTGTTTCTTCAACTCAGGAAATACTTTTAATTTTTTCAAGTTTTTCTTGTGAATTAAAACCTCTCATTATTTTTTTATCCGCGCCAAAATCGCTCTCAAACTGCCTGAATTAGCTAACTTCTCATTAAATTCGTTTTCATTTTTCTTCAAAAACTCCAGAAACCCTTGCTTATCCTGCTCGTCAGTTAGCCAATATTCCAGCCTTATGTACGCCAGCATTGCCATCGAATCGCCGCTCAACCCCTGCCTGTCTATGGGCTTGTTTTCGTTTATATGTACGGTGTAATCCATATCTCTTTCTTTTTCAATGCGCTCTAATACATCAGCCGGGATTTTTGAGGTAAAACTCCCGCCTAATGCCTGTAATATCGCATATACCTCTGAAAATATTTTAGCAGCCGTCATCTCAAGTCACCACCTTGCTTCGGCTCCCGTAACGCCGCTTTTTCTTTTGCCTGTGCCAACTCATTGTCGGGCATTAGCATTTTCCCCATCTGCGCGACTTTATCCTTGAAAATCCCGTTAAACGCCTCCTGCCACAGAACGGACTGCTGCAGCGGATATTTCACTAAAAACTCCTGCGCGTTTTTAATCACTGCTTTCCTTGTTTCCTGCGATAATGCGCCGTTTAACGTTGTTTCCCCATTCAATATCTCAATAGCGGCGGCGGCAACATTTTGCTCCTCCGATATACCCGCCTCAAAGTGCGTATCAATATTATACTTTTTGTTCATGGAACGCGCATATTCCCGCGCGTCAACCTCTGCGGGCGCCAGCCTATACCCCAGATGGAACTCTCTATAAACTTCGCCGGTGATATTGTCCCTGTGACGGGAAGTTACTTTATAAGGCTTGCTGCGGATAGATTCTACAAACCCGACCTTGCTGCCGTCCTCATAGATGTAGTCCTTGCCCTTTTGCCATTGATGCCGCAATTCATGCGATAACGTGTTCAGCATATAGCCCAAGCCGTACAGCTCACGAGGCGATATAAGAACACGCGCGTCTTTTACCTCCGAAGCCCCGTGTAAAGCGCCTTCGATTACAATATTCGCGTTCAAATGTATTTGAGGGCAATCTATCCCTAAATCTTTAGAAATAAATTGACCCAGCCCTTGCATAAAGCCATAACGGTCCACCATGTTCATATCGCCAAACAAATATGGGCTTGACAAAACCTCCTGCACCTCCGCATCGCTAAAAGCCCTGACCTCATCCGCGGGCTTTAACTCCATAATCCCCTTTTTCTCACTGTTGCAGACGAAACCCAGCCTGTACAGCTCATCCATACTCGTGTCAATTTCCAACCCGTCTAAGGTCCACTGCTTCCTAAAGGCAGATTGCTCATATCGCGTTTTGACAAGCCGCCCCAAAACAAGACTTGCCAATTTTACAAGGGGATTTCTGCCCGTATAATTTAATCTGTCCGCCAGCGTCGTAGTTTGCACCCTGTACGCATCAAGAGGGGCTAGCACCGTCTTTTTGGTAATAGAAATTTGAGTTTCTAATTTAGCCATGTACGCCGCCATTTCGGTATCGCGTTCACCCCACCCCGTAGTCTTGCGTTGGGCATCAAGCTGCTTATATTCATCCATAAGACTATCCAGAGTGTCTTGAGGAGTATGCTCATTAATCGGCATTTTGCTCACCACCTATAATAGATTATGTCTCTATTTTACAAATGGACACAATTCTCCTTATACTATAATTATACAGCGTTTTTGAGCGAAAGTCAAGTTAAGTTTGTGTAAAGAAAATTCTAAAAGAAATAAAAACTGCCGATTTATCAATAAAATAGGCAGCGACTAAATATCAAAGAAAGACCGATTAGATAATATAATCGGTCTTTTGGCGCTTATTCTTTCACGAACGTATCGCAAGCTGTTTCTTTTGTCGATTTTGCGCTGAATCCGGTTACATTAATTGAAGGAGCGCAGCATTTACTGCAATCATAATTATATTTGCATTCCTTTACTTCGCAAGTAATTCCATCTAATATATCCTTATCCATATTTTTGCACCTCTATCGTATTATTAGCAAAATTTTAAATTTTATAACGCGGTTTTCGATTACAAAAATTTTTCTTGCCGCCTGAATTTATTAACGTAATGCAAAATCAAAAAATACACAAAACAACGAGGATCCCATAGGACCCTCGTGTTTTGTGCCGGACTGCGATTTATCTGACCGCAACCCATCCACAGCTTTTTCCGGTGTGCCGTCTGCCAACGAGCAAACACGCCCATAACCTGCGCTCACTGACTGTTGCACACTTGCATTTCGGCTTATTCTTAGCCCGAAATTACTTACTCGTTATCGATACGATTATCACGTACCGTAACCAACTATTTGAACTACCGTTCCTTTAACAACTTTCACAACTACCTTGAAGCTTGCAGGAGTATAGCCGTCACCCGGAACAAGGAAGTCTGCGTCAGCATAGCTTGCATACTTGTCGTCACCCTTCGGGTCATATACAACTATATCACCGTCCAGGTCATCAATGCTCAACGCTTTATTCAACTTACTTGTCAAGTCAGCAGCATTTACTCCCGTAAAGTCACTAGCTACAAATGCGGTAGTTCCTGTTGCATACAGCTTGTAAGTGTCACTGTTATCAGCGTCTCTGTACAGAGTTGCAGGGATATAATAGGTATCCTCTACGCTGAACTCCGCGCCTGCAGTATTTGCAAGAGCCTTAAAGTCCGCTACAGAACCGTATGGGCCTGCCAGACCTGTTACATTTGCTGTAGATGCTCTAATTACGTCAGTCACACGACCGTCTTCATTAGTTACAACAATTGCAGCGCTGTTTTCCCAGCCTACGCCTACACCGTCATCAAACAGGTCATAAGCTTCAACTTCGCCTTGAGACGGGCTGTAGTATACATACTGTGTATACTTCTCGCCATCATCATATCCCTTATTGCCGGTTTTGATGCTCTTTAGGAGTACCAATTCAGCATTCTCATCAGCCAGATATTGAGCCGGAACAATTATTGCCCCTGCAACCTTAGAACTCTCATCGACTTCAAGAACGCGTGTACCTACCTTAAACACTTGGTCCGTAGACAGCGAGGTCGGGTCTAGCACTGTATATCCGCCATTGTACTTAGCAACGAACAACTCTGTATTGCCATCAACCTTGATAGTTCCGGACAGAACAGGTGTGCCTATAACATCGGCAATCGTAAAGTCTAACGTTTTCTTACCTGCATCGTATTCTACCGTTCCGCCATTATTGGCAATCATCAAACCATCATCTTGTTTGAGCGCTGTGTAACCCGTTTCAAGATAAACATTGGTAACCTTATTTGCAGAATCAGTCACGTAAGAAATCAATTTGCCAACTGCGAAGCTTCCATTTCCGCGAACAGCGGTCGGAGTAACCTTTGAACCGTCATTTACAGATACTTTAGACGCAAGAGTCAATTCAATCTCTTCGCCCGTTGTATCAACAACAGTCAACGACGTACCCGTTCCAACATCAGAGATAACACCGTAAGCGCCTTTATTAGAAATATCTTTATCAAAGTCTACAATTCTTCCGTTGTTATCAAGAATAAATTTGCCCTCGGAGCCTGATTTAATTCTACCCTTAACTACCGTGTAAACAGTATCGTCAATTTCCGCGAAGCTAGCACCCCCGCGTGTTGCATCGTCATCAACGGTACCGTCTATACTCGTGCTACCAACAACACCTCTATAGTAAGTTCTGTTGCTGCGCTTGTAAGTCGCGTAGGTAATTACGTCACCTTCCGTAAGATCCTCGGGATCAACTTCCTCACCCAGCGTGTCAACCAGCGTCATGTACTTGTCTTTCTTAATATCATAGCTGATAGTACCGTTCTTAGACGTTGCGTACTCTTTGTCGTCAATCTTGATTGTTTTGCCAGAAGCGCTGACACTCTTAACAACGATAGATTCATATTGCGTTGCAATAACGCGGTCATAATCCGTCGTTGTGCTGTCTTCGTTTCTTACAAAAATCAAGTTTGCCGGCTTAGGCAACGTTGTCGGAGCAGGTGAACCGCCTTCAACAAGATAACGATCCGTTGATTTTGAACCATCCAGCACCAAGTTAGCATTGTTTGTAAAGGTGAACGAAGAAGTCTTATCCGCAATCGGATCTGTGTAATAAGTCACCTTATAACCATGCGACGTCCCCGCAATAGCCTCAACGCTTGCGATTAATTCCTCTGCAATATCAAAACGGGTAGCCGTTTTGTCGGGAACAACCGCTACAATTGTACGCGGGTCTGTGGAAAGCTTAGGACGTGTTGCGTATGCAATCACTCTTTGTCCCAAGTAATCAGCCACATTCGTTGTACCCACATAGTAAGCGGTCGAGCTTGTGCCCAATTCCACTTTACCGAGGTCCGCGCTGTTATACTCGTTGTTGGAAACGTAGTCTTTAACGCGTACGCCGTTGAGGTACTCAGTCAAAGCTGACTTGTTCGGATTTACGGCATAATTCTTGTCGCCCGTACCCCAAACCACACGCTCCATAAGGTCAGCGTTTAATGCGTTGTAGGTAAGGTTTGCAACCAGCGAACGGGATGCGCCCGCACCGATTGTGCCAGAAAACCCTGTTGTTACGCCTGCCTGAGCCGCTGCATAGAGATAACCTGTGGGATATCCCGTTTCAGCCGCCATCGGCTCGTAACCCAGAACACACATTAACATTTTAACGGCTTGCTCGTAAGTTACAAGCTCTTCCGGATAGAAGTTGCCGTCAGGGAAACCGTTAATGATGCCCTGCTGTTGCGCGGTCGCTACATAACCGCTTGCCCAATGAGTGGAAGGAACGTCCGGGAAAATAGTATCCACTTGGACCTTTGAAAGATCCTCATAGCCCATCAAACGATCCGCCACTGCGGCAAATTCCGAGCGAGTTATTGTGCCTTCGCCGCGAAAAGTGCCGTCTTCGTAGCCTTGAATGATTTTGAAAGCTGAAAGTACTTCAACAGCTTCCTTGTCTGCGTCGGATACATCGGAATAGGTCGCTGCATAGACAGGAACCAGACCTAGCACCATTACGAAGACAGTCAATGTTGCTACTAACTTTTTTAGACTCTTCATAAAGATAAGTCCTCCTTATAAAAATTTAATTTTTTTCGAAAGAAAGGTTCTTCCGCTGCCGCGAAACGAGAAAAATCCACACTTTTAAGCTGTTTTTTCCAATTCAGGCTATTTTTCCCTTAACGCATATCTTGATTATATCATTAACTGAACGCCACGTCAACCCTTTTTTTAATTTGTAACAAAAATGTAATATTTCTACCAAAGTCGACATGACCCGCAGATTATTTTCGACGCGCCTTTAAAATGCGATGAATACACTGTCAATAGTACTTTTTAACGCTCCGTCTCTTTTATTTTATTTTCAAATTCGTCATCATGGTACAGTTTATAGCAAAACCGTCATTTGAATGTCGAAGAACCGTCGCCTATACTGTCGCGGATTGTAAGGTAGCTGACTGCGAAGTTGCGGACGGTGGTGTCGTAGATTGCGGCATTTCTGACTGTGAGGTCGCGGACTGCGAAGTCGCGGACTGCAAAGTCGCGGACTGCGGAATCTCGAATGAATTTTTGTCCCCGTCCGTCTGCGCGGATGCGCTTATCGCCGCACCTATGAAATCCCTGAAAATCGGATGCGGGCGTATCGGTCGTGACTTAAATTCGGGATGAAACTGCACTCCCACAAACCATCGATGCCCCGCAAGCTCCACAATTTCAACCAAATTTTCGTCCGGCGACAGCCCCACAAGCTTCAACCCCGCCGCTTGCATTTGCGCTCTATAATCATTGTTAAATTCATATCTATGCCTGTGTCTTTCGGATATCTGCCGCGTGCCGTATGCCTCGAACGAATGAGTTCCTTCAATAATGTTACAACCATAACGTCCCAGCCTCATCGTGCCGCCCAAGCCATCTATCTTACGCTGCCCTTCCATCAAATCAATCACATTGTGCGTCGTTTCGGGGTTAAACTCCGTGCTGTTCGCGTCCTCCAGCCCCAGCACATTCCGCGCAAATTCCACAACCGCCAGCTGCATCCCCAAACAAATCCCCAAATAAGGAATATCATGCGTGCGCGCGTACGTTACGGCGTTAATTTTGCCCTCTATGCCTCTGTCGCCGAACCCGCCGGGAACGAGTATGCCATCCATCCCCACAAGCAGCTCCGCCGCGTTTTCCGCCGTGACCGTGTCCGAATCCACCCAATTTATATCAACCTGCGCGTCGTGCCAAATTCCCGCGTGCCGCAAGCTCTCCGCCACACTGATATACGCATCGTGAAGCGCCACATATTTGCCGACCAGCGCAATCTTAACGCGCCTTTTCAGCGTCGAATGCTTCTGGACCATCGCCGACCAATCCGCAATATCGGGCTTCGCGCACTCCACATGCAACCGCTTGCAAACCGCCTCCGCAAGCCCCGCGTGCTCCAAATTCAGCGGCGCCTCATATATGCAGCCGGCATCGAGGTTTTGGATTATGCAGTCCGACCGCACGTTGCAGAAAAGCGCAATTTTATCGCACAATTCCTTCGGGAGCGCACCCTCCGCGCGACATACGATTACGTCCGGCTGTATCCCCAAGGACAGCAGCTCCTTCACACTGTGCTGCGTGGGCTTGCTCTTGAATTCGCCCGACGTGCGCAGATACGGCACAAGCGTAACGTGGAGAAACATGCAATTTTCGCGCCCTACCTCGCCCGCGATTTGCCGAATCGCCTCCAAAAACGGCTGGCTCTCTATGTCGCCCACGGTGCCGCCAATCTCGGTGATGACAATGTCGGTGTTGGCATTTTCGCCCACTTTATAGGCATATTCCTTGATTTTATTGGTGATGTGCGGGATAACCTGCACGGTGCCGCCCAAATAGTCGCCTTTCCGCTCATCCGATATCACCGACCAATACACCTTGCCCGCCGTGAGATTGCTGTACGCGCCGAGATTCTCGTCGATAAACCGCTCGTAATGCCCCAAATCCAAATCCGTCTCAGCGCCGTCCTCCGTTACGAAAACCTCGCCGTGCTGGTACGGGCTCATCGTCCCCGGGTCTATGTTAATGTATGGGTCAAATTTCTGCATGGTAACATGCAGCCCGCGCGCCTTCAGAAGCATTCCCAAGCTCGCCGCCGTAATGCCCTTGCCTATTCCCGAAACCACACCGCCCGTTACAAAAACATATTTGACCGCCATTTCCACATTCCTCTCCAATTTTGGTAACTGTACATTTGCCTTGCATACATTTTATAACTCCTTTCGCCATTTGTCAATAGAAAATTTTGGATTTTTTTAATTTTTATCGGATTTTTTTACGGAAATATTTAGTCCATAGTAAAAAAATGCCGTATTTTAGCTTTTTTGGGGCGGTCAATTGGCAAAATTTTCCTTAAAAAAAATTTAAAATTTTAGGGGTTGACAACTCCCCTGTTTTGTGATAGAATTGTCTTGCCTCTGTGAGGGGGATTTTTTTAGCGATTCTTTATAATAAGTATTTTTGAAATTTGGGAAGGATTGGGATAAATGGCAGACCTTATTACATTAGAATGCACCGTGTGTAAGCAGCATAATTATCGCACGAGCAAAAATAAAAAGAACACGCCGGACCGTTTGGAAATCAAGAAATATTGTCGTTTCTGCCGGCAGCACACTCTCCACAAAGAGGGTAAATAGAGGGAATTAAAGCCGGGGGCGCGCATTTTTAGCGGGTCAACGGGCGGTATGACGGCTCTTGCTTAACGCGGTATGGCGGTTCTTACTTATCATTGAGGCAATTTGCACGCGCGGTCAACGCCAAATTGTAATCGGGCAAGGGTTTGAGGGCTGTACTATCATATTTTAGAAAGGGATTGTGCGCTTATGGCAATGCGTGAAAAAAAAGAAAAGAAACACGGGTACCTTTCCGGCGTCAGGAGTGAGCTGAAAAAAGTGGTGTACCCTTCGGCGAAAACCGTACAGAAGAACACAGCCATCGTTATCGTTCTGGTTCTCATTGTGGGGGTGTTTATCGGGCTGCTGGACTATGCGCTCGGCAACGGGCAGCAGGCTCTGTTCACTAACGTGACATTTAACTTCCCGACCGAAGAGGTTCCCCCCGATGACGGCACAACTCAGGACCCGTTGGATGGCTTTGACCCGGGAGAGGTTCAACTTCCCGACGATTTGGACCTCAACGAGTTCCCTGAGGTAGACATGCCCGCATCGTACGATATAGATACGGGATTGCCACCGGAGCCGCCAATTCCCGAGATTGACGAAGTGACTATTCCCGAGGATGCGCTGATACCTCCGCCTGTAGCAGGGGAGAATCCGCCCGAGCCTCCGCAGGGAGGAGAAGAATAATGGCGGCAAATGAGCCGAAATGGTTCGTCGTTCATACCTACTCCGGCTATGAGAATAAAGTGATGGCAAACATCGAAAAGCTCGTGGAAAACCGCTCTATTCATGAATTGATTCCCGAGGTGCAGGTGCCTATGGAAGAAGTCACTGAAATTAAAGACGGCGAAAAGCGCGTCGTATTGCGCAAAAAATATCCCGGTTACGTGTTCGTCAAGATGACGATGAACGATGAAACTTGGTTTGTCGTGCGGAATACACGCGGTGTGACCGGCTTTGTGGGTCCCGCTTCCAAACCGGTACCGCTGACGGACGCCGAAATAGACGAAATGGGCGTGGAAACGAAAATTATTACGCTGAATTTCCAAGTGGGCGATAATGTGCGCATCAAAAGCGGTCCGCTGGAGAATTTCACCGGCATAGTCAACGAGATTTCTATGGAAAAAAAGATGGTTACTATAAATGTGTCCATGTTCGGGCGTGAAACTCCCGTAGATTTGGAATTTAGCCAAATTGAAGCGGTAGTATAGGCAGCGAAATGGTCAAATGTTTATGATATTTCTGAAAGGACGGCAAAATATATTATGGCAGAACAAAAAATAACGGGTTTTATAAAATTGCAAATACCCGCGGGGAAAGCTACTCCTGCACCGCCCGTCGGTCCAGCGTTGGGGCAGTACGGCGTTAATATTGTGGACTTTACTAAACAGTTTAATGACCGCACGGCGCAAGATGCGGGGCTTATTATCCCTGTAGTAATCACTGTATACGCGGACCGCACGTTTACCTTTATCACCAAAACTCCGCCCGCGGCGGTTCTCATACTTAAAGCGATGGGGATTGATAAGGGGTCCGGCACTCCTAATAAGACGAAAGTCGGCGCTCTGAGCCACACTAAGGTGAAAGAAATCGCCGAGCAGAAAATGCCCGATTTAAACGCCGCCGACATTAAGTCCGCTATGAGCATGATTGAAGGCACCGCGCGTTCTATGGGCGTTACTATTGAAGATTAATTTTGCACGAGTTATAACTGGTTGTAATCAATGGAGGTTTTTAATTTGAAACACAGTAAAAAATATCAGGACAGCGTGAAGCTGTTCAGCCCGCAGGAGGCTTACGAGCCTTCGCAAGCGTTTAAATACGTAACTCAAACGGCAAAAGCGAAGTTTGACGAAACTATTGAAATGCACGCAAAATTGGGCGTGGATTCCAGACACGCGGACCAGCAGGTGCGCGGCGCGGTAGTGTTGCCGAACGGCACGGGGAAAAAATTGCGCGTACTCGTCTTTGCTAAAGGCGACAAGGCAACCGAGGCTGAAAACGCGGGCGCGGATTATGTCGGCGCGGACGAGCTGGTCCCAAAGATTCAAAATGACAACTGGTTCGACTTTGATATAATCGTCGCAACTCCCGACATGATGGGGGTCGTAGGGCGTTTGGGGAAGGTGCTAGGACCCAAAGGCTTGATGCCGAATCCAAAATCCGGCACGGTAACTATGGACGTGGCGCGCGCTATTAACGACATAAAATCGGGTAAAATTGAGTATCGTCTGGACAAAACCAACATCATTCATTGTCCCATTGGCAAAGCGTCTTTCGGGGATGAAAAATTGCTGGAAAACTTTAATGCGCTGTTGGGCGCTATAATAAAGGCAAAACCCTCCGCGAGCAAGGGGACATATTTGAAAAGCGTCACAATTTCGGCGACAATGGGTCCCGGGATTAAAATTAATCCGCAGAAAATCGAAGCATAAAAATAAAAGCGTAAACAAAATAAAAACTAAAATCGCTGCAATAGGGCGATTTTTATTTTGTTATAAATCTTGATTGCGCTTATTATTTAAACGCAAAAGTCTGTCGTCGTCCGCGTTATCATCCAAGCACCAAATGTTAAACGCGAAATAGACCAAACTCAAAAATACCGTTAAAATTAACACAAATATCCATGAATCCTCATTAAATTTTAAACCTTCAACCAGCAAAAGCGGATTCCTCCACGCATCCCAACTATTCATCCGCATAAAGCGTCCCCAATAAATTGCAATGCTGCTTAAAAACTGCACTATCACAACAAAAATCCCACTGACTATTCCGTTTGAATGCTTCCTTATTATCCCCTGATTTATCCTCAAAGAAGCCATTCCCAAAATGAATCCGGTTATAATATACGCCGAAAACAATACAAAATCATACCACGGCTTAAAGTCGAAATCCGCAGCTTGTCCTTTAAAAAAGCCTACCCAACTAAAGTGCGCATAATCCGTAAGAATATAAGGCGCGTTCGGATAGAAAATGAGCCATAATAGCCCTATAATTGCCATCATACAAAATTTTAGCGGGAAGTTTTTTATCCTGTCGCACAGCGCCAAAATACACGAGAATACAAAGGGAATCCACGCCAAAAACAAATTCCAAATCAGGAAAATGTAGTTTGTCCCTTCTATAATCCGCATTCTATACAGCGTGAGCATACACGCAAAAACGGACATAACAATGAAAACCGCCGATATTTTAATAATTTTCGTAAGCTTCATTCGCCAATCATCTCCACCGCTGCCCCGTTTGGAGGGAATATCCACATTTTCATCACCGCTAAAATCTCGCGCAAATAACATGCAGGCTGTATGTACCACTCTGTGCGCGCGCTTATATGCCGTGCGGAGATTCCCGCTAATCGCGCCAGTTTTGTCGCACGGTAAATGTGAAAATCATTAGTCACCAATGCAGCCGTATATCCATTGGGGAAGCGTTCATTTAAAATCGCTTCTGTAAATTTGAGGTTCTCAAAGGTAGAGGTCGAATTCTCCTCTTTGATTATTTTTTCACTCGAAATCCCCTTATCTACCAAATATCGCTCCATCGCCAAAGCTTCGGTAATATCCTCCTGCGCGCCCATGCCTCCCGACACGACAACGACTGCCCGCTCATGTTTTGCGAGGTAATCAGCCGCTTTATCCAGCCGCCGCGCCAACGTCAGCGACACACTTTCGCCCCGAACGCCCGCCCCCAGCACGATTACCACGTCCTCGTCGCCGAGGGTGTTATCATTAGTTCCGTAAATTGCTAAAAACGCCACAAAACAAATGATAACTCCGCATATGGCAATCGCAGCGATATTAAGCGCTTTTAACCGATGCAACCGTTCCCAAAAAACTCCGTAGCCGACAATCGCGAGCGCAACTAAGCCTTCGATAACGACACCGAGGTTAAAATTTGTGGTAATTGCAAGCAGGAGCGTGTTTATAAGCAACGCCCCGCCCGCAAAAACCGCAAATTTCCTGCCTATTCCCTTAAACCTCAAACGTTTTTACCGAATTATAATAATTCACCATTGTTGCGCTGAAATACGGCCAAACATATATAGTCGCAATTCCAAAAGTAATCGTCGCGAGAAGAAACCAGAGAATAAAGGACAGCCCCAGCACAAATAGCTCGGACAGTCTGCCGCGCATAAGGCGCACGCTCTCAGTTATAGCCTCGCGAGCGGTCATATTTTCATTTTCGGCAAGTATGTACGTGGAAAGCGCATAGCGCAAATATCTTATGAACACTATGATGCCAATTGCGCACAGCCCGATTACCATCAAGATATTTGTAGCGGCGGAAGGCGCAGAAGCTACTAATTCGTAATTAGGCGAATACAAATCCCCGACGGACATAGCCGCCATAAAAGCGAAAACACCACTCCAAACAATCAATAGCCAGCCTCCGCTGAATATGAGCTTTAAAAACTCCAGCCAAAACGCCTTACCCCAACGTGGGAATCCGTTGAAAACGTCGCCGACACGTGGCTTTTCACCCGCGGCGATTGCCAAAAACACCATGGCAAACCCCAATGTGAATGCGGGCGCAAAAAGCATCTGCGCCAAGCCGCCAACAATCGGCACCAAACTAACAACAAATGTAATCGCAAAGACAATTAATGCCATTACAAAAAGTACACCTATCTTTCCTTTGATTTGTTCCTTAGCTGTCGCTTTAATCTCTGCACGGTTTATCATGAAAATCACTCCTTTAAAATATATTAATAATTTTTTTTGCTATTTATCGGGCTTAAAATGCCCGCTCACACAGTTGTAAGCTCCGAGCTCTCATTTATATTGTCGGAATCAAAATTTTCGCCTGAATTCAGCACCCCCGACAGAATTTTTTCCGCCAATTCATCCTCAACATGCGTCTGGATAATTCTACGCAAGGGTCGTGCCCCCGCATTCTCCTTCGCCGCAAGCTCCGCCATCTGCTCCGCAACGCTGACCGGGAAAGTAACCTTAATTCCGCTGTTTTTTTCCGCGCGCTCGGCAAGTTCACTTAGCATATTCCCTGCAATTAGCACTAAATCCTCATACCTCAGCTGGTTAAACACCACGATATCATCTATTCTGCCCAAAAATTCCACACTCAGCTCCTGCCGCGCTTTTTTAATTACGTCGTTGGCTATCGTCCGCTGTATCTCGTTGTTTTTGTCCCCGTCCGCAAACCCCATTTGATGCCCCGCGCTCGCAATCGCCTCCCCGCCTATATTAGACGTCATAATCACGATTGTGTTGTTGAATTTAATCTGCCGCCCCGCCGAATCCGTCACCATGCCCTCCTCCAGCACCTGAAGCAGGATGTTCAGCACGTCCTTGTGCGCCTTTTCAATCTCGTCAAAAATCACTACGCAATGCGGATTTTTACGTACATGCTCCGTCAATCTGTTCGTGTCGTTGTAGCCTACGTAGCCCGGTGCCGCGCCAATCAATTTAGACACCGCGCTCGCTTCCATCAGCTCGCTCATGTCCACGCGCACCAGCCCTTCTTTGCGCGGATACAGCACATTCGCCAGTTCCTTTGCCAACGCGGTCTTGCCCACTCCGCTGGCTCCCAAAAACAGAAACGAGCCAACCGGTCGGTTCGCGTCACGCAACCCCGCACGTCCACGCCGCACCGCGCCGGACACCGTCTCAATCGCGCTGTCCTGCCCTATTATATGCTTTCTCAGCTCGCTTTCAAGGTTCAGCAACGCGCGCCCGTCTTTTTTATTCTCGATAACAATATCTTTTGGCTCAACGCCTAATTTTTTCGCCACTACCTCCACGACATCGGTAGGCAAAACCCTGTCCATTTTTTGCATACTCTCGTCATTTTCCTCGTGCGCGCGCAATTCATTCAGCCGCATGTTCAGCTTCTCGCACTTGGTGAACTGCTTGTTGGCAATCGCCTTCTCAATTTCGCTTTCCAATCTGCGCATGTCCGCCACCACTCTATGCACCTCCGCGCCGCTGAACGCCCTGTTCGTGCAGGCGCAATCCAGCAGGTCAATCGCCTTATCGGGCATAAATCCCTCGTTGACATACTTCGCCGCCAGGTCAACCGCCGCCTGAATCGTCGCCTTCGGTATGCGCACATTGTGGTGCGCCTCAAACCGCTCGCGCACGCCCATGAGCATCAGAACCGTCGAGTCTTCATCGGGCTCATTCACCGTTATCGGCTGGAAACGCCGCGCTAATGCCGCGTCTTTCTCGATATGCCGACGATATTCCTCAAAAGTAGTCGCGCCAATCAGCTTCACCTCGCCGCGCGCCATGCACGGCTTGAGGATGTTCGCCGCCGAGGTGGAGTCCGCGCTCGCTCCCGCGCCTGTTAGTATATGAATTTCATCTATAAATAGTACAATATTGGAGTCGTTCATCGCTTCTTCTATACATTTTTTTATGCGTTCCTCAAACTCGCCGCGGTACTTCGTGCCCGCAACCATGTTGGCAATGTCAATCTCCAAAATGCGCAAATCCTGCAGCTCGGGCGGGACCTCACCGTCCGCACACGCCTGCGCGAACCCCGCAACAATCGCACTTTTCCCCACGCCGGGCTCGCCGATTAGGCAGGGGTTATTTTTGGTACGCCGCCGCAAGGTATGAGCCAGCTGGATAATCTCGTCATCGCGCGCCGTAATTTTGTCCAGCTCACCGCGCCGCGCTTTTGCCGAAATATCGCAGGAAAACTGGTCCAAAAACGGCGTGTGACTCTCCGCCACCTGCGCCGCCGCTTGCTGGTTGCAAAAATCCACAATCTGCTCGCAAACCGTCTCTATATCAATCCCCAGCTGCATGCAAATTTCCGTCGCCAGGCTGCTCGAATCACAAATCAGCGACAGCAACAAATGATGCGTCCCCACCTTGGGTGAATTGCCGCGCTTGGCGAAATTAGCCGCTTCCTGTATGGCATGTTTAGCCCGCGGCGACATCGTCAGCGGCGTGGTGCAGTCCTTGGCGGGCGGACGTATCCCGATAAGCGCGTCAATGCGCTCAATTACCATTTCCGGGACGATTCCGTGCTCCGACATCAAATTGGTCGCAACCCCATTCGCCGTCAGCACCGCCAAAAGTAGGTGCACGGTCCCTATCTGCTCGTGCCCCATGTTGTTGGCGTAGTTGTTCGCTGTTTTTAAAATTTCCTTAATATTCATAACGACACTCTCCTTGCTCTACACATCCACTATATCACAAACTGAGCTGAATGTCTGTAACAGAAATATTAAAATTTAATTACAATTGTGTTACAACGCCGATTTAGTGAATATAACGGGGGAAATTTAATCCTAAAAAATAAAATTTATCCGTCCGCTCCTCTTTTGACCGTCTGCTTTATCGACGAAGCTACCAATAAATTGCCGACGCTCATCGACGCGGCTATGAAAAATATCCACTGCGCGCCGAATTGCGCCCAAATATACCCGCCTCCGAACGCGCAAATTATCGCAAGGATATGGTCAAAGCTTATTCCCAAAGCCAGCGTGGGTGTTAAATCCTCTTTTTTGTCGAGGATTCCGTTCAAATAAACCGTGCGCACCATGCCAATTTGGGTCGACATCGCGTCCGCGACAAAAATCGACGACATCAAAATCAGCGGAATTCCCCCTTTTATTAGACGCCCGCTCACGAATCCCCACGTCACGAACCCGTACGCCAAATACACGATAATATAGGTAAAAGCATCTAAAAACAGTATTTTTTTGATACCGAATTTGTCCGTCCACCTCCCGACAAAAGGCGTAAAATATATGCCGATAAACGACCCGAGAAACACCAAAATCGCCATATAATCAGCGCCTTTAGTGAGGATAGACACCATCACCCACGTGCCGAATACCGTCATCATTTGTTTCTGCGCGCCGCTCAATGTCGCCAAAATATAAAATTTTGCATATTTCCGCTTAAACACGAATTTTCGCTTTTTTTCGCGCGGACGCTTCCGCATTTTAGAGACCCGCCTTTGCAGGAAGAAAAGCAAAATCAGCGCAATCGCATAAAATCCCGCGCTCACGAGGAAGACCCATTTCACGGGAGTTTTAAAAGTGAAAAAGCCCCCTTTGAACCCCAAATAAATCGCAATACTAGCCAGCATGGTGCAAATGAGGGCAATGCTTTTAACCCGCCCCATGGTTGCGCCCGCGGTCGAATTATTCCCCGAAATTTTTAATCCTATCGACTCCTGAAGCGGAAAAAACATGTGCATTCCAAAGGAATACATCGCGAGGAAGGCGAGCATAACGCCGAAGGAAGGCGTAAACAGCCCGAGGAAAATCACGCTCACACCGCACAAAATTTGCGCCACCATCGCTATAAAAATATCGCTTCTCGACGAGAGGTACGCCACGACGACGATGCACAAAATGCCCGGGATTTCACGCGGGAATTCTATCATCCCACGCACAAACGCGGTGACGTCGTAACTGTCACGGAAAAAATTAGAGGCAATGCTACCGCCCAATCCAAGCGTCTGACCGAGCGCAACCGCCGCCACAACGCATAAAAAAAGAAGAAAATTTCTCTCCGCCTCGTCTTTTTCTTTCCTATGTTCAAATATCCGCATATTCTTCCCCTTAATTTCTGCCTGTGTCAAGCTCGCCGCGGATAATCTAACGCAGCGTCATTTGAGATACACCAACAAAACCGCGATATCCGCGGGATTCACCCCACTGATTCGCGTCGCCTGACCGACCGTTAGAGGGCGCACCTTAGAAAGCTTTTGCCGCGCCTCAATCCGCAAGCCCTGAATCGCGTCGTAGTCAATATCCTGCGGAATATGCTTATTTTCAAGCTTTTTAACCTGCTCCGCAATGTCGAACTGCCGCGAAACATATCCTTCATATTTTATTGAGGTT
The DNA here is from genome assembly GCA_031263785.1 of Clostridiales bacterium. GTDB lineage: Bacteria > Bacillota > Clostridia > Monoglobales > WRBX01 > JAISFC01. The sequence continues at coordinate 25,060 of JAISFC010000090.1, forward strand.
TCCACTTCTTCCGCTTCAAAACGGTCCGAAATTATCCCGCCGACGCACTCCGCCATATCGGCGTATTTCACCTCAGGACGCCGCAAAATCTCCGCCGCGCGCGCACCCGTGGCAATTTCGGCGCTGCCCACGCGCTTCAGCATCGGATTCGCCGCCCCGGGCGAAATCGTAGTCGCCTTCAAACGCGAAATTTCCCCGCGAATCCTCTCCTGCTTGCATGAAAATTTCTCATACCTATCTTGCCCAATCAACCCCAATTTATACCCGATTGGCGTGAGTCTGCCGTCCGCGTTTCCATGCCGCAAAAGCAAACGAAACTCCGCGCGCGCCGTCATCATTCTGTAGGGCTCATTGGTCCCTTTTGTCGTCAAATCATCGATAAGTACGCCTATATACGCCTCGTCACGCCCCAATATCAGAGGCTCACCGCCCAACACACGCTGCGCCGCGTTTATCCCCGCGAGCAGCCCCTGCGCCGCCGCTTCCTCATAGCCCGACGTGCCGTTTATTTGCCCCGCGCCGAAAAGCCCCGCGCATTTTTTGTACTCAAGGGTCGGCGCGAGCTCCAGCGGATTCACCGCGTCATATTCAATCGCGTAGGCAAACCTCATTATTTCCGCCTTTTCCAGCCCTTCCATGGAGTGCAGAATTTCCCGCTGGACCTTCGGCGGCAGCGACGTCGAAAGCCCCTGCATATACATTTCATCCGTGTGCATCCCCATCGGCTCCACAAAAATCTGATGGCGCGCCTTGTCGGAAAATCTCACGATTTTATCCTCAATTGACGGGCAGTAGCGCGGACCCGTCCCCTCAATTAAACCGCTGTACATCGGTGAAAGATGCAAATTCCGCCGAATAATTTCGTGTGTGCGCTCATTCGTGTACGCCAAATGGCAAACAACGCGATTTTCCAAATTTTCCGTTCCGGTCTCGAAAGAAAAAGGCGTTATCACGGCGTCACCGCACTGCTCCTCCAGCTTAGAAAAATCAATCGACCGCCGATGAACCCGCGGGGGCGTCCCCGTTTTAAACCGCATAAGCTCCAGACCCAAACCGCTCAGGCTGGATGACAGCTCGGTCGCAGCAAGCAACCCGTCCGGACCGCTGTCGCTCGATATGTCGCCCACAATGATTTTACCGCTCAAAAAAGTGCCTGTCGCAAGCACGACCGCACTAAAATTATATATTTCGCCCAGCCTCGTAGTCAAACGCCACGAGTCCGCCGTCCTATCAATTTTCACAATTTCCGCCTGAATAATGCTCAATTTCGGCTGGCTCTCCAGTCGCCTTTTCATTTCCTCCGCGTAGCGACGCCTGTCCGCCTGCGCGCGCAAAGAATGAACCGCCGCTCCGTTGCCCCGCCCCAAAATGCGTGACTGCAAAAAAGTCGCATCGGTCACCTTGCCCATCTCGCCGCCCAACGCGTCTATTTCACGCACTAAATTCCCTTTCGCCATGCCCCCGATAGACGGGTTACACGGCATATTCGCAATCGCATCTAAATTTATGGCGAAAACACAAGTTTCAACACCCATACGCGCCGCGGCAAGCCCTGCCTCTATCCCCGCATGCCCCGCGCCTACTATCGCAATTTTCCTCATTATTGCTTAACAATCCTCACCCTTCTCGTGTTTCCGTTGCCCACGCTCATGCTCTTGACATTCTTGTATCCATTCACCGCCTCATGCGCATGACGACGGTCATAAGCGCACATCGGCTCTAAATCCGCGGACGCGTCGGATTTGAGAACTTTATCCACCGCTTTTTTCACCTGGAGCTCAATCGCCTCGCGCTGTCTGCGGGCATACCCTTCGATATCCAGCTCCACGCGCACACTTTCGCGCCCTTCGTTTCTGCGGTTCAAGCTCACTTTCGTCAGATACCGCAGCGCATCCAAGTTTTCTCCGCGCCGCCCTATAATCTTCCCCGTATCTCCGCCGAATATAACCGCCGAATATGTATTGCCGTCAGCCGCATAATCCGCTTCCACCTCGCAAATTTCATTCATCGCCTTAAGCACGCTCTCTAAGAATCTCACGCAGAATTCCTTGTTATCCTCTATAAAGTCCTCGCTTTTTTGCTTGCTTGCCGAAGCCGCGCCCGAATTAACGGTTTCATCCTGTGTCTCGCGCTCTAAAACCGCTGTATTATCACTATTTCCTCCACCAAACAAACGTTTAATATCCAGTTTCATATAAGACATCCTTCCATTTGATTTCGCTAACAATTTATACGACACATAGCGTACACATTTTCATCCGTTTTAAGGACTGCTTTTTTCCCGTTTTTTAAAGACAGAAGTTTTTATACCGAATTTTTTATTCATATATAGCTGCTGGAGCCCCTGCATGATATTGCTAATAACCCAATAAATCCCGACTCCCGTAGAAAATTGCAAGGTGAAAAGCCCTGAAACCGCCGGCATAATTTTCATCGTCCCCTGCATTGCGTCCGGATTTGGAAGGTCTTTTTTGTCCTTATTTTCGCCGTCCGTTTTATTCTTTTCTTTCTTCGACTTCTTTTTCCCTTGCTCATCCGCGGCTTCAGCCTGCAACGCCTTTTGCGTCTGCATAGACAGCCTCTGCGAGAACCACGCCGTCAGCACCGCGAATATAGGAATCAACCAATACAAGCTTATCGGCGACACACTAAACGCCTCAAGCGGCGACGTCGCCATATTCATCCCTAAAAAGTTAAAATTGATATGTCGGATGCCTTCAATCCCGTAGCTCATGGCATAATCCAACAATTTTGCCTCGGAAACCGCCCCTTCCAAGGAAATCCCCAACGAGGTTAATTGGTTTTTCAGCGCGTCAATTGCCGTCACATCCATGTTTAAAATGTAAGTCAAGGGACGGTTTACCACCTGAAAAATCGGATATATTATAACAAGCTGAAGTATCAACGGCAAGCATCCGCCCAGCGGCGTAACTTTATTTTCATTATACACTCTTTGCTGTTCCGTCGCCATTTTTTGCTTATCATCGCCATATTTTTCCTTGATTGCGTTGAGCTTAGGCGTGAGCTTCGACATCTTCATCATCGTCTTTTGTTGCTTAATCGTCAAAGGAAGCATCGCCATCTTAATCACTATGGTAAACAACATTATAGCCAGTCCGTAATTATTGACTAACGAATAAATTAAATTTATTATATACGCAAGCGCTTGCGTGATAAAACCCATCTAAAATCCACCTTCCCGGCGCCACACCCGTCTATCAAACTTCCGGAACCAAATCTATACCATGCCGCCTGTTTAGCGGATTACAGCGCAGAACACGCCGAATCGCCAACGCACAGCCTCTAATTGCGCCAAACCGCTCCACCGCCTCCAGCGCGTACACCGAACACGTGGGGTAAAACCGACAGCAAGGTCGCTTACCCGGGGCGATATGACGCTGATACCCTTTAATCAGTGCGATTACAAGATTTTTCGCAGAAAACCTCTTCATTCAAACAGCCCTGCCCTCTTAAACATCCCGCCTATAACCTTACTAATCCCGGAATAATCGCCGTCAACCGCGCAAATCCGCGCCACAAGCACAATGTAGTATCCGCAGCACAATTTCGGCTCATACGCGCGATACGCCTCGCGCATCCATCGACGCACCTTGTTGCGCCGCACCGCCTTGCCTACCTTAGTACTCACCGTCAGCCCCAACAAATTGCGCTTACCCAAAGACTTATTTTTCATGTAGTATAGCACCACAAGCGGCGAACGCAATACATGTCCCTTATAATAAAGCCGCCGAAAAATCTTATTTTCCGTGATAGAGTCGGTCCTTAGCATGAACTCGACACGGTCAAACGCCTGCGCCCCTTTGCGCGCCGACGAGCAATCACGCTGCGCCCGTCACCGGTAGCCATGCGCTTCCTGAAACCATGCACCTTCGCCCTGGAACGACGCTTAGGTTGATAAGTTTGCTTCATAATATATCCACTCCTCGTTAAACATCCGACTAAACGTCCACAAATTACATTATATAACACATGTACGTATTTGTCAAGAAATTTTTTCCGATTCGAGGAAATTTTTTCTTTGCGTATTGTATTGCTCCCAACTATATTCCATAACGTAGTATACTCTCATTTGTCCCCAAGACAGGTCGTCTAAAACTATCCAGCTCTGAGTTGTCGAAACAACCAATCTATCATCTTTATAAAGAGAATAATCCACCTCAACAATTCCCCCGCCAAGCATATCCAATCCGTCGGCATTAATTGGAATAACATCCTCTACCATATTACAAGCCGTAATTTTTACTTCACAATTTGAATCTAATTGTCGAAATTCTGATAGATTCCATAAAAGATTGCTTTTAAACGGCGATTGCGAATGAACAATATTGTCCGTGCTGCTTGAGCCTATAATATATTTTAACGTTTGTTCCACAAAATCGACCGCATAGGTTCTGCGATAAGCGTCCAATTCCTCATCCTGCCAAGTTCCAAAGTCGAAATTATTTAAATAATACGGATCACCGCTTATGTCAAGGTTGGAGTCATTGGGTGTGGATGTTGGATTCGCGCTATTTGTCGGCGTTGGAGAGACAATCGGGCTTCGCGTCGGCGTTGGAGTAGTAGCGTCTGTATCACCTGTAAAGCTCTGCCTTAGCCAATCCTCTTCACCAATATCTCTCAATAAATTGTCAATATTGTTCAGTACAAGGACTGCCTCCGCACGGCGAACATTGCCGGACGGATTAAAATTGCCCCAATCATCGCCTCTCATAAGCCCCGCAAAGACACAAAGACCAATTTCCGCTTCATTCCATTCAGCCATTTGGTTCCTGTCGCCGAACCTATCTATGTAATTATCCCACACATGATATCCGTCAAAATCAGTTGTGAAATTCGGTAACATTGCACCGAAGTATGAAATCATAACCGCTAATTCCGCACGGGTAATAGGTTGTTCAGGTCTAAAAGTGTCGTCTTCGTACCCGTCCAAATTAAGCATATTTGACGTCTTTCCAACTGCTTCCCAATAATACGCGGAAGATGGAACATCGTTAAAAATCTTTATATCATGCCCGTCCGTTGCTTTAAGCAAACGATGCATAAACAGACATAAATCGCCGCGCTTAATGCTCGCCGCCGGGCTAAATTCGCCCCAACCCGTCCCCTGAATTATGCCTCTTTCCGCATAAACAAGGATAGCCATATTTGCCCAATCAAATCCGTTTAAATCACTAAAATAGTCCGCTTGTGTCACGGAAGAAAGCACAAGCAAGAATGCCAGAAAAAGTGAAAGAATTGATTTTTTCATATATACCTCCTATTATTCTCCCCCCAACTTTTACGCAATTTCAACGCCAAACCTACGTCTGTTATCTTTGCGAAAACCTTAATTCCTCCTGGAAAACCTTCTATCTGCTGATGTAAAGCGGCAAGCCACCCTCAAAATCAGGCATGGATTCGCCTTCAATCAGCGGTTTAATATAGTCAACCAACTCCTGTTTTACATCATTGCCCGCGGGGTTTATCCATTCGCGCGGGACTTTCTTCTCGGTATTGGCAATTCCGCTGACGTCATGGTCGCAAATCTCGGCTTCGTATTTTCTTCCGGAAAGACGCTTAAAATACATCATAATCCCGCTTTTCCCCGCCATAGCAGCCGTTACCGCTGCCTCTCCGATTTTTTCCGCTTCACGCGCGTCGACTTCAGACGCAATATGCCCCGCGCTGCGCTGTAGCAAGCTCAACTCAATCGCCCTAACCTTGACTTTAATGCGCTTTTTTACAATTTCAGCAAGCGAAATCGCGGCGCCCGTCAACTGAATATGCCCAAACGCATCCGTAGGCATCTCATTGGCGTTAAACCAGCAAAGATACCGTCCGTCCGCCGTTTTCAGCCCCTCCGAAATAGCCACCACAACGTTTCTGTGTTTCTCAATCGCCTTTTCCAAATCCGCCAAAAACTTGTCAACATCGAAGGCAACCTCCGGGAGATAAATCATGTGCGGCGCAATGTCCTTTCCCGTTCGCGCAAGCGCCGCGGAAGCCGTAAGCCATCCCGCGTTTCTGCCCATAATTTCAACGATAGTGAGCGTGTTTATGTCATATACCTTGCTGTCTAAAATTATCTCGCGCATGGACGTCGCTACGTATTTTGCCGCCGAACCAAACCCCGGCGTGTGGTCTGTAATTGCCAAATCGTTGTCAATCGTTTTCGGAACGCCTACAATTTTAACATCCGAGCCGATTTTCTGCGCATATTTAGCCAGCTTGTCCACTGTATCCATCGAGTCGTTACCTCCGATATAGAAGAAAAATCCGATGTCATGCTTCTCGAAAATTTTAAAAATTTCCGCCAAAACCTCGTCACCTTCCGCCGGCAATTTGTGCCTGCATGTCCCTAAGTAAGCCGCGGGCGTATGCGCGAGTAAATTAAGCTTTTCCTCCGAATTAAATTCAGCTGTGAGGTCAATAAAATCCGCGCTCATAACACCCTCTACTCCGTGAATCGCTCCATAAACTTTTCCCAGTCCATGCTCTTTCGCACTGCGAACAACTCCTGCCAAACTTGCATTAATCACCGCCGTAGGACCGCCTGATTGTGCCACGATAACATTTTTACCCATATTTTCATCCCTTTCCGTAAAATATTTTTAAAAAAGTTAAGCTCTATACTCCTATTTATTAATGATGTTACTTCTATTTATTAAGGAAGTTACTTTCATAATTTTATATGCTTCAAAATGCTGTTATGTATAACCTCCGGCGGCAAAATTTCACCGTTTTCCACACATTTTATGGTAATCCACCCGAATTTTTCCGAACACATTTTAGCGCATTCGTAGCAGCTGTTCATATATTGCTTGTCCCCTTCATGAATATCACCGCCCTCAAATTTCTTTTCACGCGAATCCACAAGAATCTCGGTCAGCTCTGGCGGTATATCCATAAAAAAGACTAAATCCGGCTCGGGAATTCCCAAAAGATGATGCTCGAAATCTATGACCCAATCCCAAAACTCATTTCGTTCCGCGCCTGCTTGTAATTTCGCCGCCTGATGAATCATGTTGGAAGATGAATACCTGTCCGCAATTACATAATCACTCATAAAAATCTCTCTATTCCTCGCAATAGTGGCGTATCGGTCCACCGCGTAAAAGCTGCTTGCGGCATATGGATTCACCTCCATGGCATCTGTTCCAAATTCACCATTCAAATACATCTTAACTACCGCTGAAGAGCTTGACTCATAATTCGGGAAAGTAACGCGCTGAACGCAATCCTCGCGATTGTCTTTTTTCAGCTTATTCACCAACAAATCCACTTGAGTCTGCTTGCCGCTTCCGTCAATACCTTCTATTACTATAATCATCCTGTTTTCTCCTTTGAATTTCGGATTCTACTCCATGTCACCGCAAGCATAAATTTTGGTATCGCCACCAAACGCGGTATCCTCGACGGTTGGCAAATGGCGCGATATAACCACTCAAATCCGCTTTTTTGCCATGCAATAGGTGCGCGCCGTACATTCCCCGCGATTACGTCCAATGCACCGCCCACGCCTATTGCCATCGAAACCGCTGTTTTATCCCTGTTTTCCGCTATCCAGATTTCCTGTTTCGGCGCACCAAGGCACACGACCAATAAGCTTGCTCCACTGTCGCGTATTTCCTTAATTATGCGCGGCTCATCCTCTTGAGTGAAATAACCGTGGTGGGTTCCCGCAATTTGCAAATTTTGATACTGTTTTTTCAAGTTTTCAGCGGCTTTCTCCGCCACGCCTTCGGCAGAACCCAACAGATATACTTTCTTGCCTTCATCCGCGCATAATTCCAATATTTTATGCAAAAAATCATATCCCGCGACCCGTTCTGGCAACGGATTCCCGAGGATTTTTGACGCAATAACCACGCCGATTCCGTCCGGCAGCAATAAATCGGCAGAATCCAAAGCGGACTTCAATCTTTCATTTCGCCCTGCGCTCCAGATTATTTCGGGATTAGGCGTAAATACCACACTATTTTTTCCCGAATTAAGCATATCGTCGCCAATTTTCACCGCTTGCTCCATCGTAAATGCACTGACGTCAACCCCAAGTATATTCAAAAAATCAACTCCCGAAACGACCCTCTCATTTAACGTCCCATCATGATTATAATCTACCGCTTAACAGATGTCAAGGAAAAAATAAAAACACCAACGCCGCAATCGTCGCGTAGTCCCGCTCTTCAACCTCTTCCATCAAAAGAATTACTATTAAACCAATAATTATTATATCATCCAACGCCAGATTTTCTAAAAAACCCAATGGCGCATGCTTACACTTATGTACCTTCCTCCTTATGACCTTGTACCCCGAAGGTCGGAATTCCGCCTTAGGGTATTCAAAGTCCGGATAACCGGCAAAAGGAGTGGGATAATTAACAGCAATCATTTAATCCCCACCTCCCAATAATCCTAAAATTCCGCTTAAAGTACGCGGATTCGCCATGCGTGAAATCTGCATTATTTTAAGCGCACTGTCAAACTTCCCCAGCCTTCTCGCGGATAAATGTGGACGTAACGCATGCAATAATTGCGTTTTGTCGTTCACCGCAAAACCGCTTCCTAAGTTGTTAGCGATGGACCATCCATTATCCACGGCAAAATCTTTCTCGCCGCTTTCTTTTGTAGAAGTAAAATCAGTGCTACTTGTAGGAGTGTTTTTGCTGTTATTTTTTAGCGCTTCGCTAATCTTTTCTATCGCTTCATTAAAGTCGTTCATAATACCTCTCCTTCTGACCAATCAAATTTGAAACAATTTAACGTTTCCAATTTCTAAATACACGCTGAACATCAGGGTTATTTGCTAATTCACGCATAATTTGCTGTCCCTTGGGTGTATTCATCATTGCCTGCAGCTGCTTTGCATCAATATTACGCAATATATCATTTGCATCCATCATACCTCGCCCCCTTTACAATGATTATGCTTTTATACTTAATCAGATACACAATCAAGAATAATCCGGTAAAGATTTAAGTTTCAGGTGATTTTCTCTACCTGAAACCTAAACCCCGTTCTCCGCTTCACTGCTTATCTATAAAACAATACCAAGAAAATCAAGATAAAAAATAAAATGTCAGCATTTCTTTCCAATCCCAGCATTTTTTCCACCTTCTTTCAATACATAATATGCTTAACGGTCATTATGCGTTCGTCATATCAAACTCCTCAAAATTTTGCTTGACAAATAAAAGTAAATATAGTACTATTAAATTAAGTTATTTACTTTTATAATTAAAGAGGTGCCTTTTTATGACAGGATTAGGTAAGTTTTTTCATAATCTGCGTTTAGAAAATCACGAAAAATCCAAAGAGATGGCAAAAAAATTGGGAGTGACTCCCGCCTTTCTTTCCGCCGTAATAAACGGTCGCGAAAACTGCCCTAACAGCTGGTATGCGAAAATTTCTAAACTGTACAACTTAGACTCCAGGGCTCAAGGGCAACTTATTGAACACATTATTTATTCCAAAGACGTTCTCAAAATAAATCTTAAAAGCTTCTCAGCTGCGGATTGTGAAATTCTACAGCATTTGGCTATCAATATAGACATAATGAGCACTTCGGACAAACAAAAATTAAGAGAAATTATTTTTAAAAAACGCGCGTAATTTTTTATTTTCCTCATATAATCGCATTTTATTCTTTAAATTAAGTTGTTCGCTTTTATTTATTAAGCTCTTTACTTCTATTTTTTTATTTTTAAAATATCTTGAATTCACTTGACACGTCTATCGCTTCGTGATACAATTAACCCATGGAACTTCCGTTTTTAATTTATAATGAAATCACATCCACTAATGCTTATGGCTTAGAATTAGCGAAAAAGTCAGCAAGCTCAGGCACGGCGATCCTCGCTCTCAAGCAGACAAAAGGGCGCGGTCAATTTTCGCGTACATGGGACAGCCCCGTAGGAGGCATGTATCTTTCCGTTATTTTCCGCTCTTCTACCGCTGAACGTATTCGTAAAAAAATTCCGCACATTCCGTCCACGCTTGCTGTCGGTTCCGTGATTCGCGACTTTCTGATAGAACTAACCAGCCAAAAAGATTTTGTTATAAAATCGCCCAACGACATTCTGTTTGATAATAGGAAAATCTGCGGCATATTGTGCGAAGCAGTCACCTGCGGATTTGAAACGCAAGGCGTCATCGGCATCGGATTAAATGTAAACAATGCTTACGAAGGAGGCGCAAATTTGCGCGAAATCATGGGCAAAGAGATGGACGTCGTTAAAATTGCCCGCATGCTCCGAGCTAGGCTAAACGAAGAAATTTTGGGAATATCCCAAAACGCATCTTAGTCTGCAAATCGGTCGAAAACGACCCTCATTCATAATGAAATCAATTTAACTTTTTTACGTAAAAACCCGCTGACTAAAGGAGATTACTAATGGAAAATTTCTCATCAGAATTCGATAACTTCATTAAAAATCACCCAAAAGGACATTTTTTGCAATCAGGCGCATGGTCCGAGCTGAAAAATGATTGGCGAAGCGAAATAATCACAGTGACTAAACGCGAATTATCCCCGTCCGAAGGCGTTGCGGCAAATTCCGCTGAAAATGACGATTTAGTCGGCGGTATGCTGGTTCTCATTCGCAAATTGCCGCTCCTTCCCTACCGCCTCATGTACAGTCCGCGCGGTCCCGTATGTGACCCTTCAGACCGCGAAACCTTCGCCCTTCTCACCCAAAAAGCCCGCGAACTCGCCAAACGCGAACATGCGTACGCCTTGAAAATTGACCCCGACATTGAAAGCAGTGACTCCGAATTCGCCCAAATTGCCCGCTCT
>JAISFC010000079.1 GCA_031263785.1 Clostridiales bacterium
TCAACGCAATGATACATAAATTTAGTATAAACGGGGTAAATCTCTTGCTGGACGTTCATACGGGCTCGTTATATGAATTAGATGACGCTACATATGGTTTAGTTGGTAAAAATGGCTTAAAAGAGGGCAACGGCGAAGATTATTTAAAATTGAGAACGCTTATAGAAGAAGGACAACTTTATAGCCGGGATGACTATGATAATAATTACCCAAATTATCGCAATAATACACCTGTAAAGGCATTGTGCTTGCATATTGCTCACGACTGTAATTTGCGTTGTGGGTACTGCTTTGCGGACAAAGGTGAGTATGGTGGAGCACGAGCCTTGATGTCGTTTGAAACCGCTAAAAAAGCTATAGATTTTGTTGTTGATCATTCGGCAAAGAGGAAAAATATTGAGGTGGATTTTTTTGGTGGAGAACCGCTCATGAATTTTGACGTTATAAGGAAAACTATAAAATATGCACAAACAATGGGAATAATCAATGACAAGGTATTTCGCTTTACACTTACAACTAACGGCGTTTTGCTTGATAATAAGAAAATGAAATATATAAACGAAAATATGTCTAACCTTGTTCTCAGCTTGGACGGAAGACGCGAAATTCATGATAAGATGAGAAAAACGATTAACGGCGAAGGAAGCTATGATGTGGTTGTGGACAAGTTAGTCAGCGCTGCAAAAATGCGTGGGGAACGCGATTACTATGTACGCGGCACTTTTACGCGTGATAATCTTGATTTCGCAAAGGATGTCAAGCATCTGGCAGGGCTGGGATTTAAAAATATTTCCGTTGAGCCTGTAGTGGGCGGACAAACTTCTGACTATTCATTAAAACACGAGGATTTACCTATTATTTTTGATGAGTATGAACGCCTTGCAAGAGATTATGTGGAGGATGACTACAATTTTTTTCATTTCATGTTAACGGATGAGCAGCCCTGTGCCGTTAAACGAATTGCCGGGTGTGGGGCAGGCTGTGAATATATAGCGGTTGCGCCTAATGGAGACATTTATCCTTGTCATCAATTTGTAGGGCGCGAAGAATTTTTCATGGGTAGCGTGGCTGACGGAGAGCTTAATAGAAACATTTCGCGTAGATTTGCGGAAGTTAATGTATATTCCAAGCCTAAATGCACGGAATGTTGGGCAAAGTTTTATTGCAGCGGCGGGTGTCACGCTAACGCTTTTGCTTTTTCGGGGGAGCTTGACGGCGTATATGAGATAGGATGCGAATTGCAAAAAAAGCGAATAGAGTGCATGCTTTACGTAAAATCGAGGCGTGAATAAAAATATGTTGACAATGCTCGACAATTGTATTAAAATTAATAACGAAAGGGAGGCATAAAAAATGAGTGATATGGGAGTTAGCAAGAAAAAGAAAAGTATAGCGGCTTTATGCGTAGTAGTAGCGCTAATTTTGGCGTTGTTATACGCAATGTTTTTTGGTATCACTATTTCTGATTCGTTTAGAATCCCGCAAGCGCTGGACAAAGAGCGTGGCATACGCCAGGGGCTTGATTTGACGGGGGGCGCGGTAATTGTGTTTGAGGCGCAGATTGAGGGAACGCCGACGGAGACCGAGATGAGTACGGTAGTGAGCATGATGCAGACGCGTCTGACATCGCTGGGGTATACTGAAGCGACCGTCAGTCAGCAGGGAGAAAAGCGTGTGCGTTTGGAGATACCAAGTGTTTTAAATCCCGAACAGGCGGTTGAGGAGCTGGGGGCAACGGCGCATCTTACGTTTACGGACCCTGACGGGAATGTCCTCATGGACGGAAGTGAAGTGAAAAATGCTTATTATAAGTATCAGCCCGTTGAGCAGAATGGGGCGTCACAGAATTTGGTCATGCTGGAATTTACGGAAGAGGGGCAGGTTCAATTTAAAGAGGCGACAAGAACTGTTGCGGCTTTGGAATCACCGAACAATTATTTAGCGATTATGCTGGACGATAATGCTATCTCCATGCCGACGGTTTCGGAGGAGATAGACAGCGACAGCGCGTTTATCTACGGAGATTTCACCCCTAAGGATGCGAAATACCTCGGCGACGTCATCAGGGCGGGGCGGTTGCCGTTCGCGTTAAAAGACGTCGAATTACAAAGCATAGGACCGACGCTTGGCGAGAAGGCGTTGCAGACGAGCTTGCTTGCAGGCGGTATCGGGGTATTGCTAGTCTTGTTGTTTATGATAATCGTATACAGATTGGCGGGGTTAATAGCGGACATCGCGCTGCTGGCATACATGGGGATTGTGCTGCTGATTATGACACTGTTCCGCATTAATTTGAGTTTGCCGGGAATAGCGGGAATTATACTTTCCGTGGGCATGGCGGTGGACGCTAATGTCATTATATTTGAGCGATTAAAAGAGGAGCTGAGGCTAGGTAAGAGCATTGGTTCGGCGGTACACGTGAGCTTCCAGAGGGCGTTTTCGGCGATTATAGACTCCAACATAACTACCCTGATTGCGGCGGCGGTGCTGTGGTGGAAGGGTACGGGAACGATACAGGGGTTTGCGGTAACGCTCGGAATCGGCGTGATTGTGAGCATGTTTACGGCGATAGTTGTAACGCGGTATTTGCTGAAACTCTTAGTAAAAATGGAAATTAAAAGTACAAAATTACTTGTTGCTGTGGAAGCGGGAGGTGCGTCTAATGTTTAACATAATAGAGAAGAAGTGGTATTTTTTAGGATTTTCCGGAATTATAATTCTTGCGGGGCTAATCTCACTTTTTGCGCAAGGGCTCAATTGGGATATTGATTTCACCGGAGGCACTTCGCTCCAGATTTCGTTGGGGCAGCAATTTGAAAACAGTGAAATTGAGCAGTTGGTGGCGGGCGTTATCGACGGCAAGGTCAGTGTGCAGAAGGCAGGAAACGAAGGTACGGAGGTTATTATAAAGACGGGCGAGCTTGACGCCGAAAAGCTGCGTGGGGTGTATACCGCAATAGCCGAGAAGTATGCAATTGAAGACATAAACAGTGCGGTGATTTCCGCTGACAATTTTTCGGCGATAGTAGGCAAGGATTTACGCGAGAGTGCAATTTGGGCATCAATTATCGCAGCTTTATTAATGCTGATATATATATCATTTCGTTTTGAGCTGCTGTCAGCTGTATCGGCGATACTAGCGCTTGCGCACGATGTTTTGGTGTTGCTCGCAGTGTACTCAATATTCCAAATATCCGTCAACTTGACATTCGTAGCGGCATTGCTTACTATTTTGGGATATTCAATTAATGATACAATTGTGATTTTCGACCGCGTACGGGAAAATCTAAAAACCAGCAAAAAAGAATCCGTGGCGGATGTGGCAAACAAAAGTGTATGGCAGACAATGCGGCGTTCGGTTTATACATCGGCAACGACCATTGTAACTATACTTGCATTGTATGTCTTAGGCGTTCCGTCTATCAGAGAGTTTGCCCTGCCGCTGATAATCGGGATAACCTTTGGCACGTATTCGTCGATATTTATTGCCTGCCCCTTGTGGATAATGTTATCGGGTGAGGACAAGAAAAAAGCATAGACAACAAGGAACGGGAAAGGATTTCGGCTTTTAATTCGGCGCGAAAGGAAAGGTATCGTATGAATACGCAAAAAGCGCGTGATTATGCTTATAAGTTGATATATGAGCTCGAAATAAAAAAGCAGCCTGCCGACGAGGTTTTAGAGATGTTTTTTGAAAAAACTCCGATACCGCCTAAGGCGCGCGAATATATTTCGGGATTGGTCACGTGTGTGTATGAGCGTCAGGACGAATTAAATGTGGAAATTGAAAAACATTTGCGCGGCTGGAGGCTGGAACGTGTTTCTAAGCTGTCTATGGCGGGTATAAAGCTTGCAATTTGCGAGATGGATTTAAATAAAAAAATTACGCCTGCTATAGCTATAAGTGAAGCTATCAATATGGTCGCGGTTTACGAGAGCGAAGAGGAAGCAAGCTTTGTAAATGGTGTGCTGGGCGAATACATGCGCGCTAACAATAAGGAAAGCGGTTTAAAAGAGCAAGACAAAGAGGTCGATGACAAAACGGAAGCTTCGCCTGAGGGAGGAAGTAATCCGAATGAGGCGGTTCAATGTGAGGCTGAAGAGCAGAATTTAGAAAAGGAGAAAACGATAGATGACGGGCTCAATTAACACATTTGTAGCGTTAGATGTGGAAACTACGGGATTGTCCCCGTTTCTCGACGAAATAATTGAGCTCGCCGCTATTAAGTTTAAAGATGGCAAGATAGTGGATGAGTTTGTTACGCTTATACATCCGAGCAGGCAAATTCCCGCGCGAATCACGCAAATAACCGGGATAACAAACTCCATGGTTGCAAGTGCGCCGCGCATGGATGAGATTATATCAAAGTTTTTAAAATTTTGCGCGGGCGAGCTGATTGTGGCTCATAACGCCAGTTTTGATATGGGATTTATAAACGCGGCATGTGACAAATATGGTCTTACATTTGATAATAAGGTTGTTTGCACTCTGCAACTTTCGCGGAAAAAGCTGAATTTGCCCAATAATAAGCTTGCTACGGTTAGCCGGCATTTTAGTTTGGAAGATAGCGGTTTTCATAGAGCGAAGGCGGATGCGACCATTTGCGGGGAGATATTTTTGTATTTGGCAGATGAGGGTAAAATGCAGGATATATCAGATGAAATTATGCCCGAGGCGGAAAGGGAGCAGCCGTTAGTCGACGATAATCCTCTGACAGTTACGCAGCTCAACCATTACATAAAAAATCTCATTGAAAATGATGTGAACCTTTTCAGCGTTAGTGTTTGCGCGGAAGTTTCTAATTTTAAAAAGCATTATTCCGGGCATTTATATTTAAGTCTTAAGGACGATACGTCGGTGATTCGCGCCGTCATGTTCAAGCATGTGGCAGGTCAGTTGAAATTTCAGCCCGAGGACGGCATGAAAGTAGTGGTGACGGGGAAAGTTTCGGTTTACGAAGCCACAGGGCAATATCAGATTTATATTGATAGCATGACGCCTTACGGTGCGGGGGATTTGCATGTTGCTTTTGAGCAGCTAAAGAAAAAGCTTTCCGAAGCAGGGTTTTTCGATGATTCGAGGAAGCGCGCTATTTGTAAATTTCCGTTAAAAATAGGTGTGGTTACTTCTCCTACGGGAGCTGTAATACAGGACATTATCAACGTGATTACGAGGCGTTTCCCTATTTGCGAAATACTTCTATATCCGGCAAAGGTGCAGGGCGACGGCGCGGTTGAGCAGATAGTGGAGGGCATTGAATATTTTAACAGCCGCACTGATATTGACACAATGATTGTCGGGCGCGGAGGCGGGTCTATCGAGGATTTGTGGGCATTTAATGAAGAGAAAGTTGCGATGGCGATTGTAAACTCTAAAATACCAATTATTTCTGCCGTAGGTCATGAAACTGACTTTACAATAGCGGATTTTGTTGCGGATTTGCGCGCGCCGACTCCATCTGCGGCAGCGGAGGTTGCGACAATGTCCAACATAGAAATACGAGCCGCGCTAAAAAACTATTACGGAAAGATGCTGTTCGCGCTTAAACAAACGATAGAGAACCGGCGGCAGCTTTTAAAGCGTTTTTCGGTGAAAAGTCCGCTCGATGCAATAAATACGCACAGGTTGCGTCTGGATTCGTATATTGAGAAAATAGGATTTTCAGCCGAAAATATCTTGACCGGTAAGAGAAATGCGTTGGCGGTGTGTGTGGGCAGGTTAAACGCGTTGTCGCCGTTGAAAGTGATAAGCCGCGGTTATTCCGTGACTCAAAATGGGCTGGGAAAGGCTATTAGAAGCGTTGAGGATGTTGATAAGGGAGAAAAAATCGTTACACGGCTAGAAGATGGAATTATAAGCAGTATTGTAGAGGAGGTTGTGATACATGAGTGAGGAAAAAATAAACTTTGAAAAAACAATAGGGGAATTGGAAAGCATAGTAGCGAAGCTTGACAAAGGTGATATGAAGTTGGATGATATGCTTATAAATTTTGAGAAGGGCATAAAGCTTGCCAGAGAGTGTACGAAGGTGCTGGATAGTGCGGAAAAAAAGATATCGGTACTAACGAAGAAGCCTGATGGAAGTGTAAAGGAAGAGAGCTTTACACCCAATAGTTGACCTAAGGAGTGTATGTTATGGAATTCAATGAAATGATGGAAGCAAAGCTTGTGAGAGTTGAAGAATACCTGCGCAATGTTATGAAAAGCGTGCGTGACGACCTCAAGGTGCGCGAGGCGATGGAATACAGTCTTTTTGCGGGAGGTAAGCGTATTCGTCCTATTCTCGCGATGTCCGTCTGTGAAATGCTCGGGGGCGACGACATGAAAATGATGCCTTTTGCCTGCGCTATTGAGTTAATTCACACATATAGCCTTATTCATGATGATTTGCCGTGCATGGATAATGACGATATGCGCCGCGGCAAGCAAAGTTGTCACGTTAAGTTTGGCGAAGCAATTGCGCTGTTGGCGGGAGATGCCTTGCAGTCATTGGCGTTTGAGGTTATGGCACAGGCGGAAGAAGAGCCTAAAATTATTCTGGAGTGCATACGTACAATAAGCGTGGCGACGGGGATTTCCGGCATGGTTGGCGGGCAGGAGCTTGATTTATTCGGCGCTCGTGAAACGGCGGAGCATTTGCAAAAAATCAACCTTCTCAAGACGGGAGCATTAATCGCCGCTGCTTGCTGGATTGGCGCCATTGTTGCCGGGGCTGACCTTGTGGAATATAAAAAGATTGGTGGTTACGCTAAAAATATAGGGCTGGCTTTTCAGGTGAAGGACGATATATTGGATGTTACGGGGACGAGGGAAGAGGTAGGAAAGACTGTCGGGAGCGATGCAACGCGGAATAAACAGACTTTTGCAT
>JAISFC010000026.1 GCA_031263785.1 Clostridiales bacterium
GTGATTTTGTTACAACCGCCAAACGCATATTTGCCTATAGTTGTAATGCTGGAACTGAGTGTAAGGCTTGTTATTGAAGCCCTAAGCGGATACCACGGCGCACTTCCGAGTCCGTAATCCGTCATGGTCCCCGTCCCCGTTATGGTCAAATTGCCAGTTGCGGTTGTGAAATACCATGTGAGGCTACCTCCGCATGTGCCGTTTGAGTCGGCGTAAACTATTTGAGAATTTAAAAATACTTCCCCCGCGAAAAGAGAAGTAAACAAAACAATACAAACCATTAAGCTCAAGACTTTTCTCGTAAACAAAAATCCCGAATAGGCTAAATCAAAAAACAATTTAGATGTCCTATCCCCTCTCTCTTTAGAATAATCACATTTTTTCATAGTACCGCTTCCTTCCTTATTAAAATAAATTTCATTAAACACACCGGTATGACTAATTTATCGCCCTAATGACTAACCACCAGCGGAATCGATTGGAGCTTTTGCTGCCCGACATAGCGCAACACCGTGGTGTAATCCGCCGCGTCGACGCCCAAATACTCATTAATATTGAAAATCGTGGTGACGCCTTCAATGTCCGCGTTGCCCACCTGCCCCCTGATGGTGTTCAAATCCGCCGTTGATATAGCGATTTTATCCACGTCCGGCAAGTAGAACGCCCCCGCGTATAAGTATGCCGTGCCTCCAACCGTCATCGGCTCGGATTCGTCAATTTCCCCCGCAATAACGCCCGTCCCGTCGAGATATATCTCCGCCCACAAGTAGCTTTCCTCGCGCACCGTCCCCACCTCG
Source organism: Clostridiales bacterium (assembly GCA_031263785.1). Taxonomy (GTDB): domain Bacteria; phylum Bacillota; class Clostridia; order Monoglobales; family WRBX01; genus JAISFC01. Next base: position 798 of record JAISFC010000026.1, read on the forward strand.
CTTCCGCCGTCATCACCGTATCGCCAAAATCGTAGCATATATTTCGGCGAGCCGCCGTCAGGGTCGCTGTTTGCGAGGTCATTTGCCACTATTCGCGAGATTTTTAGGGTGTAATTGCACAGCGTCGACGCCGGGTTCCCAAATGCCGCCGCCATGTTCATTTCCCGCGTGTACGCCACGCTCCCCACCTGCTTCACAACCCCGCCAATAGCGTCAACCTCGTACATCTCCACGCATATCCCCGCGTCCATTTTGTTCAAATCGGGGGTGTAGCCGACCGTCGGAATCGCCGTGCGCTGCTTGCCCGTGAGCATCGCGCGCCCCTGGAGGCTGATGCTGTTCACATCGCCGCTGATGGTCACCGCGGGCATGTCCTCGACGGTTATATTTACGTAATCCGGCGTTAAAATGCCGTGTTCGCCCTCCACAAGCAGGTACGCCCCAAAGTCGCCCTGATTGCTGCACATGATGCCCAGCCCGTCGATGCCGAAGATTTGGTCCCCTGTGATTCCGTTCGTATCATTGTACTCGCCGATGGCAAAACCCTCGCTGGTAGGCACGTTTTTCTTGACCCTATAGTGAATTTTAAAATATACATCATCCGTTAAAGTGTGCGGAAACGGCGTGTTTTCCCCGACCGACCAGCTCAAAAGGAACTTTCCGTCGGCATTAATCACGCTCGCAACCTCGCTCGACGAGTCATAATCCCGCGCGCTTTTCAAAGATGTGCCGTTGACGAGCAGCCCCGTGAGCCCCTTCGCGCCAAAACCGACGGTTTCGAGGTCGGTTATTTCGATTATATCGTTGTCAAAAAGCATGGGAATTGCGAGGGCATACGCCTCATAGCCGACGGCATCGGCGAGAGACACCGAGATATACCCCACAGAACCCGCGTTTTTCGCGAGCTCATCGGGAGTGAGCCGCACCTTCACATCTTCAACGCCCGCGGCTTTCGCGAGAGTTTGCGCGTTGTTGTTGTCAGCCGCGCGGACGAAGATTCCCGCATACGTTTTGCCGCCCGCCTTCACGGTCATTTCCTCGTCGTCGCCGCCACTATCGGGGAGCCAAACGTATATATTGCCCGAATCATCGGTGTAAACGTCATTTATGCCGTACGTTCCCTCCGTGACGGACGCGACGCTGACCACCGGCTCCGCCTTAAAGCTCGTCACCGGGACGTTCGCCGCGGGAGGGTCACCCAAGGTGATTGCGCTAAAATACACATCCTCAAGCTCGCTATTCTTCGGCTGAGGACCGTTGAAATTATTGACATTAACGCTCCCGCCGTCGATTGTCACCGTCCCGGTTGCTAAATGAGTGTAGCCTCCCCCTATTGCGGCGCCGTTTGTTCCACCCATCGCCGTTATAGTTCCGCCCGTTATTGTAATTTCACCGCTGTCACCGTTGTAACCGCCGCCGATACCTGCTGCGTCTTCTCCTCCGGTCGCGGTCACTACACCACCACTTATCGTGATTTCTCCTCCTACGCCTTCATAGCCGCGACCAATACCTGCGCCGCCTTCATAGCCAACTGCCGTTATTGTCCCGCCACTTATTGTGATTTTACCGCCTTCTCGCTCAATGCCGCCGCCAATGCCGGGGGCATATGAACCGCCAATTGCATTTATTGTACCGCCAGTTATGGTGACCTCGCCACAGTCACTGCTACCAATCTCGTTGTATGCATCACCTATTCCTGCTCCCAGCTCACCGCCGATTGCCGTTATTTTACCGCCGTTTATCGTAATTTTACCACCGCCTTCACCATTGCCACCGCCCTCATCGCCTCCCCCGCCAATTCCTGCTGCAATTGTGCCGCCAATTGCTGTAATTGTTCCGCTATTTATGGTGATTGTACCGCCTTCTTCCGAGAAACCTCCGCCGATTCCAGCACAGAATTCTCCGCCATCACTTTCCAGTTTGCCCCCTCCGTCTATGGTAAGCGTTGCGCCGTTAGGCACTTGGAGTGCCGCTTTAAATACACCGCTTTTTAGCGTGTTTTCACCCACGAGCGTCAAATACACCGTCGCGCCCGTCATGTCAAAGGCGCAAGCTCCCGAAGCCGCGGACACGTCAATCAACGCGTCGTTCAGCGTCACCTTCACCTTCTTGCCGCTTTCCACCACAACCTTATTCGCCGCGGTCACGCCAGTGATTTCGTAGTTATAGCCGCCCGTTAGGATGACCGTGTTGTCCGCGTATATATAGCCGTCGCCATCCCCGCTAACCGTGCCGATATTTATGTGCGTCGTCGTCGTCCCCGCCGCCTTTTCGTTGCAGACAAATTGCCAATTGGAAAACGCGGGTCCAAAATGCTCCGCCGTGTAGTTCACGCCCCCGAGCGGATATTCGATTACACAGCTCGAATCATTCGGAATATTGGGGAACATCGCGCTCCAATCGCCGTTCGGCGCAACGTCCGTCGTAAAAATCATGCGGGTCAATTCCGGCATACGCGGGAAAATTACGCCACGCTCTAAAACCGCGTTCCCCCAATATATTTGCGTGACAGCCGAATTGTACGGAGTTTCCACCATTTCCGGCTTTTCCATAGGTTCGCCCTCGCCATAAAGCAAATAATCCATATAAGCCGCATATTCTTCCTCGTCCACCGGGAGCGATATCGTATCAGTCCACGGGCTCATCGGTATCGACATGTATACGGGCATGGGATCCGTCCGATTGCTACTGCCCCTGCTAAAATCCCATGTGTACAACTTCATGATATTTGGCGCGCCGGGGGGTCTGCCGCTTATCTCATTAAACATTTCCATGTTGCCGTAGCAGAACGCCCAAATGAGATATTCCCATATTAACGCGGAGGATAAGTCGCCGCTAAACGCATTGATAATATTATCGTCACTTTGCATCAAGGTAATAGCATCTTGTACTTCAGCATCATTACCCAGATAATCCATAAGGATTCCCATGCGAATGTCCGTTTTTTCATCTTCCCATCCAATGTAATTCAAATCACTAATCATACCCACCATACCTATGTCACGCGCCTGTACACGCAACGGGAACGCAAAATGCGAAAAGCTTGTTAAAAACAATGTCAGCACAAGCGTTAAGCTTAAAGCCTTCTTTGAGAAATCACCAAATATCTTCCCCATAATCCAACACTCCTTTTCCGACTTTCCATCGGTAGCTTTTGCATTTTCGCTTTTGCGTTTAATACAGCTGCTTTTCATTTTTGTTAAGCGCGAATATTCTCAATCACACTATATCATAAAAAACCGGTAACGTTGTATTTGTAACACAAATGTAATATAAATGTAACATAAATGTAATATTTCTCTGAACGCAAAGACAAAAAGCGCGCGCTTCTGCCATTTTTTATAATCAATACGTCATTTTAATTGCTAACCACCAACGGAATGGGCTGGAGTTTTTCTTTACCGACATATCGGAGGACGGTGGTGTAATCCGCGGCGTCGACACCGAGATATTCATTAATATTGAAGATTGTCGTGACACCCGCGATGTCTGTGTTGCCAACTTGTCCCTTGATTGTGTTTAAATCCGACGTTGTTAATGCGAATTTGTCCGCGGTGGGCAAGTAGAATGCTCCCGCGTACAGGTACGCTGTCCCGCCGACCGTCAGTGGCATAGATTCGTTGATTGCCCCTATATTTACGCTCGTTCCGTCGAGGTAGATGTCCGCCCAAAGATAGCTTTCTTCGCGAACCGTCCCGACCACACTTCCGCCGTTGTCGCCAAATCGCGAGAATCGGAGCATATATTTCGGCGAAGATTGGTTCGGGTCGCTGCTGACTAAATCATTCGCCACTGTTTGCGGGATTTTCAGCGTATAATTATACAGCGTCGAAGCCGCGTCGCCGATTGCCGCCGTCATGTTCATTTCTTGCGTGTATGCCACGCTCCCCACCTGCTTCACAATCACGCCAACACCGTCAACCTCATACATCTCCACCCGAATCCCCGCGTCCATTTTATCTAAATCGGGCGTGTATCCAATCGCGGAAATAGGAGTCCGTTGCTTGCCAGTGAGCATCGCCCGCCCCTGCAAACTGATGCTATTCACATCGCCGCTAATCTCGACCGCGGGCATATCCTCAACCGTTATACTTACGTATTCCTGCGTCAAAATCCCGTATTCGCCGTCCACAAGCAGATACGCGCCAAAGTCGTCCTGATTACTGCATAGGACTCCCAGCCCGTCGATTCCAAAAATTTGGTCGCCCGTGATTCCGTTGGTGTCATTGTACTCCCCGATAGCAAAACTCGCGCTGGTAGGCACATTTTCCTTGACCCTATAGTGGATTCTAAAGTACACATCTTCGGTTAAAGTGTGGGGCGTAAGCGGAACATTTTCCTCAACCGTCCAGCTAAGTAGAAATTTCCCTTCCGAATTAATCACGCTCAAAACCTCGCTCGACGAATCGTAATCCATCGCGCTTTTCAGGAACGTGCCGTTGACGAGCAGTCCCTCAAGACCCTTGGCGTCAAAATCAACTGTTTCAAGACTAGTTATTTCTATAGTATCATTGTCAAAAATCATTGGAATCGCGAGGGCGTACGCGTCATAGCCAGTTGCGTCGTCGAAGGATACGTCAATATGCCCGTCATATCCCGCGTTTTTCGAGGTCGCGTCGGGAGTGAGAATCACCTTCACATCGTCCGCGCCCGCTATTTTCGCGAGTGTTGAGGCATTATTGTTATCCGCCGCGCGGATGTAGGTGTTTTTATACGTTTTTCCGCCCGCCTTCACGATTACCTCTTCGTCGTCGCTGCCGCTGTCGGGGAGCCACGCGTATATAATGCCCGATTCATCGGCATAAACTCCATTCGTTCCATACTCCCCCGCCATAATCGCAGACGCCGAACCCGCAACCGCCGCGGTGGTCAGACTCGTCACTCGCGCATTCACCGCCGACGGGTCGTCGAGAGTAAGCGTGTTCAAATAAACATTCTTCAGCTCACTATTTTTCGGCTGTGGACCACTAAAATTATTGACCTTAACACTTCCCCCGTCGATTGTCACCGTCCCTGTAGCTAGATAGATATATCCGCCGCCTATTGCCGCACCATATGAGCCACTTGTCGCCGTTATAGTTCCGCCGGTTATGGTAATTTCACCAAGGTAATCACCGTCACCATATCCGTAGCCTTCATCATAGTCTTTACTGCCGTCTCCGATGCCTGCGCTGTAATATCCGCCTGTTGCTGTTACTTTTCCACCGGTTATGGTTATCGTACCGCCATTTCCATTTAGACCGCAACCAATTCCTGCAGCTCCATAACCGCCAGTTGTGGCTATCGCACCACCGTTTATGGTGATTTCACCGCCACCGCCATTCCCTTCATTGCCACCGTTTCCACCACCGATTCCTGAGCCGCCACTCCCGCCAGTAGCGATTATTGTACCACCGTTTATGGTAATTTCTCCCCCACTAGTACCATTGCCGCCGCCAATTCCTGCTCCGTTACCGAAGCCGTCGTTGCTACCAACCGCTTCCAGACTTCCCATGCCGTCTATAGTGAGAGTTGAGCCGCCAGAGGCTTGTAACCCCGCCTTATACCGCCCGCTTTTAAGAGAGTTTTCGCCCACGAGCGTCAAATTCACCGTCGCGCCCGTCATGTCGAACGCACACGCATTTCCCGTCCCCGAAACATCTATTTTCACGCCGTTTAGCGTAATATTCGCCGTCACTCCCTGCGCAACCTTAACACTATCGTCGGACACATAATTCACCCCGTCTTGCAGGGATATCGTGTACGTGCCGTCCCGCAAAATCTCCACGGTGTTCCCATTTCGATTGACATAATCCGCATTATCCGCGTTCTCGCCCGTCACCTCGAGAGGTCGCACCAGCGCGTTTATGTAGAACTCCACAGCCGCCGACGTCGCCGCGTTGTAATTTTCCGTCGCCTCCGTGTTCCCGCGTACCTCGTAATGCCCCACCGTATTCGGCGCCTCCGCCGCCCACAAATCCAACCCATAGCCCGTGTATTCGTACGTCACCGCCGCCCCACTCGTGTTGCTCGTAACAACCGCGTCAGGCAGGGTCGTGCCGTAAGTCGTCCCCGATTGCGCAATTTCCAGCGTCGAATTCGCCTTACTTATCGTAAACGCAACTTCGGCGGACATACACCGCGCATAGCTCTCGGTCGCCGCCACAATCCCGCGAATCTTATGGATTCCTACCGCCGTCGGCTGCTCCGCGACCCACTCCCCCGCCGAATTATGTTGGTATTCGTACGTAATCGCGCCGTTGCCGTAGCCCGCCTCAACAATCGGCGCGTCCAAAGCCACCCCAAACACCGTGTCCGCCTGCGAAATTACAAAAGGTGAGTTCGGGATATCGACATACACTTGCCGCCACGCCGTATTCCCGGTGTACCGATTCCCCGCGCCGTAAATCACCAAATAAACCCTGTGCTCCGCGTACTTCGGCAGCAGCTCCAAGGTGTAATTTTTGCTCAAAATAGGTCCGCTCACGGAATCCAGCCGAAACTCCGACGCGTAATTCGTGCCGTAATAAAGCCCCGTCGAGTTATAATACAGGTTCGACACCCTTATCGTGTTCCCTATCTGCGGCACGCCAATTATCGAAACGTTAATCTCCGATATGTCATATTTAGCGGGGATAACGGGCGTTTCCGCGGGTAGCTGAATGTCAAACTTAAGCTGCGTTCCCTGATATTGCACGTTGGAAACCACAATTCCCGTATTAACTCCCGCCGAATCATAAATCGTATTCACGGTCTCGTTCCCATCCGCGCTGCCCAACGTGTCGCCCGGGTTCAACGCCGCGTTGCGCAAAATCCCGCCGGCGCTGTTCACGCTAGCCTCTCCCGGGCGAAAAACGTAGATTTCATCGTCGTTATGCAGCTCCAGATTGCTCCCCTTGCCGCTGTACCCGCGATTCACACGATACACTAAAAGCCCCGTCTCAGGCGCATTATCCGTCCTGCTACGCACCACAAGGTTGTCCGACGACTTCCTGTACTCAAAATAATATTCATCCGCGTCCGTCGCACTGAACTTAACCCGATACAAAATCGTACCGTCCACGCTGTCTACGGGGTCCAAAGTATACGTCCCGCTCTCGGTGATTTGAACGGACGTAATCCAATCCAGCTTTTCCCGCTCATATCCCGTGGGGAAGTTGGGGTCTTTCCCGTTGTGATTGTTCATAATGCTCCACTGCCCCACCCCTGCGGCGTCCAGGTCGGGCAGGTTCAAAGTGTGCATAAACTCGTGCATAATCGTCGTGCGGAGGACGTCCACATTCATGGAACCGTCGCCGAAAAGCGGTATGTAATTGTAGTCAATCCGCTTGCAGCCGTTGTAATTGAAGGTCACGCCGTTCTGCCCGTCGGTAATCGACCACCGATGCCCCCAAAGCGACATATTGCCCACTTCCATGTTGCCGCCGTAGAAAAACACCACGTTATCCACCGACCCGCCGCGGTCACGGTCAATATCAATATCGCTCAAATCCACCGTGTTCAGCGCGTCAATCTGCATCCGTTTAAACCGCTCGTTGCGCTCCGCCTCGCTCGTGTACCCGATGGGATTCGTCTGCTCATCATACGCTCGGTGATAATTACGCGGGTGCGAGTCCTGATACGATATCGGAATCGCGCTCCCGTTGGGATACAGAAAATAGTTGTCCATGCGGAATTTTCCGCGAGAAATTGCGTCATAATATTCATTGGAGCTCGTGTTATCCGCGCCATCGTAATACGCCGCGAAGTCCACCCCACGCACCGTCGGATGGTCAGCCATCCCGCTCACGAATTCCTCTTCGTCAGAAAAGCGCACAAACATCGACAAATTCGTCATGACACCCTCATCCGGCGGCGGAGTCCCTATCGGCTCGCTTGCCTGCACACGCGCCTTCGTCAGCCCGTTAAGCGCAATTAGCGGGATATCCTCTATGCCGACGCCAGCCGACGACGACATAACTAACCAAAAAGACAGCAACCCGGAAAGCATTTTCTTCACAATGAACAGCTCCTTTGTATTTTCATTTTTATATGAATTGCTTATATATTCAGGTTTTTTATTGATAACGCTCATTTCGGCTCCGCGTTTGCCGTGAGGCGCACCGTGCGGCTCAAAAAATTTGTTGACAAACCGTCCAATTTTTGATATACTAGATTAGCGATAATTCCTCTTGAATGGCGGCGTAGCTCAGCCGGTTAGAGCATACGGTTCATACCCGTAAGGTCGGGCGTTCGATTCGCCCCGCCGCTACCACGTCGGAACAAAGTTCGCTTACTCCGTTTTCGAGCAAAACCCGCTCGAAAACATCCGCGCGCTTCCTTGTTCCTCCTTCTCGCAAAAAGGCACGCTGCTGCGTCGCCTAAGCCCTTGCAAGCGCGGGCTTTTTACGGCGACTTGCGCTACCACCTTTTTGCGGCTAAACCACCTTCAAAATAGATATATGTATATGGAAGATTTGTGAAATCTTCTTCTTTTTTTCCTTAAAACCACCTTCAAAATAAATATTTATATTTAAGAGTTTTATGAAAACTCATTCTTTTCGCTTTAAAACCACCTTCAAAATAGATAAATATATGTGAAAGTTTTGCGAAAACTTCTTCTTTTTTTCTTAAAACCACTTTCAAGTCACATAAACGTATTTAGTTAAATTGCTTACGCATTTATTTTATTTCATTCAAAGATTTTCGCAAGAAAATCTTCCACACCTGTTCCCTGTTACCTGTTACCTCTTACCTCTTACGCCTGTCCCTGTTCCCTCAAGCCAAAATCATCGTTTACCCACAGTATTTGCGGCGAGGGAAATTGCAATTAGCGCGGTGAGCATTGAGGTGCCTCCGTAGGAAATTAGCGGTAGGGGGATTCCCGTGACGGGGGCTAAGCCCAGCGTCATAAGGATATTTTCGATTGTATGGAAGAAAAGCAGCGCGGCAACTCCCACACAAATCAGCGAGCCCAATCGGTTGGACGAGCGTTTGGCGAGGATTATGCACCGCCACACTATGCAAAACAGCAGCCCCGCCAGCAAAATACACCCAATTATCCCCAATTCTTCGCCCGCCACCGCGAATATAAAGTCCGTGTGCTTCGCGGGGAGCAATTCCAGTTGCGTCTGCAGCCCGTTAAAAAGCCCGCTTCCCGCGATTTGCCCGCTCCCTATCGCCACTTTGGATTGCAACACTTGATAGCTCGCGTCCAGCGGCGACGACCCGGGGTTGAAAAACTCGAGGATTCGGGCGCGCTGATAGTCGTGCAATATAAAGAAGTAAATCAGCGGCGAGGCAAGGAGAAATGCGCTGAATCCGTAGGCGAGGTACCGCCAGTCGATGCCCGCGATGAACACCATCGTTAGGAACACGAACGCAAACGAGACCGCCGTACCCGCGTCCGGCTGCATGATAATCAAAATAATCGGAACCAGCGCGTGGAGGAACAGCAATCCCGCGTTTTTTATGTAGTTTATGTCGTCGCCCACCTTGTCGAGGTGCTTCGCGAGCGTGATGATGAAGCACACTTTGACGACCTCCGCCGGCTGGAACCCGAATGAGCCGAAGCGTATCCAGCGGTTTGTCCCCGTCTCGCCCTCGCCGATGCCGATGACCAAAACCGCCGCCAGCAGCACGATATTGAATATGTAAATCCATTTCCAGTAGTACGCGATATTCTCGTAATCCAGGAGCGAAATGACGTACATCGCCGCCAGCCCCAGCGCCATGGCTATAAGTTGGATGAATACGTACCTCAGCCCCTCCTCGTAGCTCGCCGACGCGCTCGCGATTAGTAGCAACCCGAAAAGCGCCGCTGTTATCGATAGAATCAGCAGTGTGACGTCGATTCCTTTTAAAAATCTTTTGAATGAGTTCATTTGCCGCTCCTCTGCGTTTATCCGCGCATTTATGCGGTTATTCCGTTGCTTCGGGACGCGCTCAATCCATTTTTACGCGCGTGCCGCCGGGGGTGTCCTCGATTGTGACGCCCATTTGCGTGAGTTTATCGCGAATTTGGTCGGCGAGCGCAAAATTACGCGCCGCCCGCGCCGCCTCACGCTCGGACACCAGCCGCGTTATTTCCCCGTCCCCGTCCGCTCCGTTTGCCGCTTCATCGGGGAGAATTCGCAATATTCCCGCAAGCTCTCGCATGAGTAAAAGCGTCTGCACGATTGTCTCCGCAGACGCGCCCTCCGCAAGCGTGTTGATTTCGCGCGTTAAATCGAACAAAACCGCTATCGCCGCAGCTGTATTGAAGTCGTCGTCCAGCGCGGCTAGGAACTTTTGCTTGTACGCCGCCGTATCCAGCGTTTGCGTGCCGTTTGTGCCGTTTTCCCGCAGGAATTCAAGATTACTCACGCAACTTTTCAGCCGCTCCAGCCCCGCCTCCGCCTGTTTGATTAGGTCAAACGAAAAATTAATAGGGCTGCGGTAGTGCGCGCTCAGCATGAAAAACCGCACCGCGTCCGCACTTACCTGCTTCAAAATATCCCGCACTGTGAAAAAATTCCCCAAAGACTTGCTCATTTTGCGATTATCCACATTAATATACCCATTATGCAGCCAAAAATTTGCGAATTGGCGCCCGTTCGCCGCCTCACTCTGCGCGACTTCGTTCTCGTGATGCGGAAATATCAAGTCCTGCCCGCCGCTGTGTATGTCGATATTCGCGCCCAAAAACTTGTTCGCCATCGTGGAACACTCGATGTGCCACCCCGGACGCCCCTCGCCCCACGGACTGTCCCACGCAATTTCGTCCGCCTCTTTCCGCCGCTTCCAGAGCGCAAAATCCGCAGGCGCGCGCTTCTCTTCGCCCACCTCTATCCTCGCGCCCGCCTCCAGCTCGTCCAGCGGCTGATGCGAAAGCTTGCCGTATTCCGCGAATTTTTCCGTAGCGAAGTACACATTCCCCGCCATCTCGTACGCGTACTCCTTGTCGACAAGCCGCTGAATAAACTCGATAATTTCGGGGATTGTGTCGGTCGCCTTGGGCGCATACGTGGGCTTGCGAATTTTCAGCGCCTCTGCGTCCTTTTGGTACTCCCCGATGTACTTCTCCCCCAATTCCCGCACCGTAATGCCCTCTTCACGCGCGCGGTTTATCATCTTGTCGTCGACATCGGTAAAATTCTGCACATATATGACCTTGTTCCCCAAATATTCAAAATAGCCGCGCAGTGCGTCAAAAATAATGAACGGTCGCGCGTTGCCTATGTGAAAAAAATTATAGACGGTCGGTCCGCAAGAATAAAAGCGCACCTCGCCCTCTTTAATCGGGATAAATTCCTCTTTTTTCCGCGTTAGCGAATTATACAATTTCATATTATTCCCCCCGTTATCGGTTTGATTGCGACTCGTGTCGATTGTTCGATTTTTTTGCGATTGCTTTCTCTATTGTCGATTCTTCGATTTTTTTGCGGTTGACGTTGTCGATTGTTCAATTTTTTTGCGATTGTCGTTCCCGTTGTCGATTCTTCGATTTTTTTGCGATTACTTTGTCGATTCTTGAATTTTCTTGCGGTTGGCTTTGTCGATTGTTCGATTTTCCTGCGGTTGACTTTGTCGATTCTTCGATTTTCTTGCGGTTGGCTTTGTCGATTGCTCAATTTTTTTGCGGTTGGAACTCCTATTGTCGATTCTTCGATTTTTTTGCGATTCGCGTTTATCCCATAATAGCGGTCATTCCTCGACGTCAAACTGGCTGTTATACAGCTTAGCGTACGCCCCACTCTTGGCGAGCAGCTCCGCGTGCTTGCCCTGCTCCACTATGTCGCCCTCTTCCATGACCAAAATCAGGTCGGCGTCGCGTATCGTAGACAGCCTGTGCGCGATTATAAAGCTCGTGCGCCCCTCCATAAGGTTGCTCATCGCCTTCTGAATCAGCACCTCCGTGCGCGTGTCGACACTGCTGGTTGCCTCGTCCAGAATCAGGATTTGCGGGTCCGACAAAATGGCGCGCGCAATGGTTATAAGCTGCCTTTGCCCCTGCGACACGTTGTTCGCCTCCTCGTTGAGCACCATGGAATAATCGCCGGGGAGCGCGTGTACAAAATGGTCCACCTGCGCCGCTTTTGCCGCCGCTCGCACCTCGTCGTCACTCGAGCTAAGCCGCCCGTAGCGTATATTTTCGGCGATGGTCCCGTTGTACAGCCACGTGTCCTGCAGCACCATGCCCAGCAGCGAATGCAGGTCGTCTCGGCGAAAATCGCGAATATCCACCCCGCCAATCATTATCGCCCCGCCCGTGACGTCATAAAACCGCATGAGCAGCTTGATAACCGTCGTCTTCCCCGCTCCCGTATGCCCGACTATGGCTATCCTCTGCCCCGCCTGAATCTTGGCGTTAAAGTCCTTGATTACCACCTTTTCCGGCGTGTACCCAAACCTCACGTGCCGGAATTCCACGCTCCCGTACTCCCGCTCCGACGCGTCTTTTAGGCTTATCGCCGCCACTTTGTCGGGGGTCTCGTCCTGCTCCTCGATAAACTCGAACACCCGCTCGCTCGCCGCCGCCAGCTGCTGGAGTATGTTGGAGATGTTCGCCACCTGCATCAGCGGCTGGTTAAATTGCTTCACATACTGCAAAAACGCCTGCACGCCGCCCACCGTCATGAGCGACGACGCCGCGAACCACCCGCCCAACACGCACACCGCCACATATCCTATATTATTAATCACCGCCGTCAGCGGCCATACTATGCCCGAAAAGAATCCCGCCTTCCACGCGGAGTGATACAGTCGGTCGTTTATCTTGTTGAATTGCTCCACGCTCGCCGCCTCGCCGTTGAACGCCTTGACCACGGCATGCGCGCTGTACATCTCCTCGACATGCCCGTTCACATGCCCCAAATACTCCTGCTGGCTGAAAAAATATTTCTGCGACGCCCGAAAAATCAGCCCCGTGCACCCAAGCACAACGGGCACCACAAGCAACGCCGCCAGCGTGAGCTGCCAGCTGATAGTCAGCATCATGACCGCGATTCCGACAATCGTCGTAAGCGAGGTGATTATCTGCGTTATGCTCTGCGAAAGCGACTGCCCGATAGTGTCAATATCATTTGTGATTAGCGAAAGTACCTCTCCATGCGTGACCTTGTCGAAATACGAAAGTGGCAAACTGTGGATTTTATCGTCCGCTTCCTTGCGTATTCGGTACGTGACCTTAGTCGCCACGCCCGTCATCATGTAGCTCTGCACAAACGCGCACGCGGCGGACACCACATACATCCCCAAAATCATCAGCAGAATTTCGGCTATTTTCCCGAAGTTTATGCCCCCGCCCTCGCCCGACATCATAGCCATAAAGCCGCTTAACAGCTCGTCGGTCGCTCTGCCCAATATCAGCGGACCCGCCACCATAAAAATCGTGGAGGCAATCGCCAGCAGGAACGCGAAAAACGCCGCCCATCTATACCGTCCGATGTATTGTATCAGCTTTAATACAGCCCTTTTGAAGTTGCGCGCCTTCTGCGTCGGCAGCCCCATCTCTTGCGACGGCACGCGCTTTCTCGCTCTCGTTGATTGCGGCATTTATCCCACCTCCCCTGACGTTATTTGTGATTCCGCTATTTCCCTGTATTCAAGGCAGTTTTTCATCAGCTGCCCGTGCGTTCCTCTTCCGACTATTTTCCCCTCGTCCAGCACGATTATCTGGTCGGCGTTCATGATGGTGCTGACCCGCTGCGCCACGATTATTAGCGTCGCCTCCGCCATGTTGGCTTTCAACGCGCGTCGTAAATCGCTGTCCGTCTGGAAGTCCAGCGCGGAGAAACAGTCGTCAAACACGTAAATCGGGGCTTTTTTCACCAGCGCGCGCGCAATGGATAACCTCTGCTTTTGCCCTCCCGACACGTTTGCGCCGCCCTGCGCTATCTCGTCGTCAAATTGCTTCGGCTTCGCCTCGATAAACGGCAACGCTTGCGCTATCTCCGCCGCCGCCCTTATATCCTCAAACGAGGCGTTTTCGTCAGCATATTTGAGGTTGGACGCTATCGTCCCGGACATCAACACGCCCTTTTGCGGGACGTAACCGATTACGCTCCTCAGCTCCGCCTGCGTACATTTGCGCACGTCAATCCCGCACACCTCCACCGCGCCGCCCGTCACCTCGTAATACCGCAGAATCAGGTTCAACAGCGTACTTTTCCCCGCTCCCGTCGGTCCTATTATCGCGGTCGTCTGCCCCGGCAGGGCGGTGAACGTAATCCCGCTCAAAGCGTCTGTGTCCGCGTTGTGGTACCTGAACGACACGTCCTTAAAGCTCACGACACCCCGCATTTCCGGGCGTAATTCCCATGCCTCAAGGTCCCGAATCGAGCTTTCCGTGGTCAGCACCTCGTCAATTCGCTCCGCCGACACCGCCGCGCGCGGCAGAAACATGAACAGCATCGAGATAAACATAAAGCTCATTATAATTTGCAGTGCGTATTGCATAAACGCCATCATATCGCCGATTTGTATCTCCGACGCCGCGATGTGTTTCGCCCCCACCCACACGATTAAAAGCGTGATTAAGTTGGTGAGCATCATCATTAGCGGCATCATCGCGGACATTGTGCGCCCGATAAATAAATACGTGTCGGTTAGCTCCGTGTTTGCGCGGTCAAAACGCCGTTTTTCAAAAAAGCGTGTACCGAACGCGCGGATTACCATCGTCCCCGAGAGATGCTCGCGCGCGACCAGATTCACCTTGTCCGTGAGCTTTTGCAGCGATTTAAATTTCGGGAGCGTGACGGAAAATGTTATGACCATCAGCAGCGCGATTAATATGCACGCCAGCGCGATTACCCAGCTCATAGACGGCGATTTGTTGATCGCCATCACTATCCCGCCCACCGCCATGATGGGCGCGAAAAACACCATGCGTATGCCAATCATGAGCGTGTTTTGCATCTGCGTGATGTCGTTGGTGGAGCGGGTTATAAGCGTAGATACCGAGAATTTATCCATTTCGTCGTTCGAGAAGCTCTGCACTTTAACGAAGATTTTGCGGCGGAGCTTGCGCGCCATCCCCGCGGACAAACGCGTCACAAGGAACCCCACGAGTATCGCCGCCAATCCGCCTAATATCGAGATTATAAGCATCGTCATCCCCGTGCGCAAGATGTAATTCGACTGCAATTGCGCCAGCGAGCCGCCCAATTCCGTGTGGAAAACGCCCGCCATAAACGCGCCCGTTTGCAAGCGCAGCGGCTCGTCGAGCGCCAACGCCGCGTCACGCGCTTCGGAAATCAACTCAGGCGGCGCCAACTCCCACGTGCTCTGCATGGCGTATAATTGCGCTATTTCTATGTCCTGCACGCCGAATTCCCCCGCCTCGCCCGACGGCAACGCTTGCCCCGTCTGCGCGCGGTATTCCTTCATTATATTGATGAGCGTCCACGTCGCGTTGGAAAAAATAACGTCCAGCTCCGCGCGGGTTTGCTCATCCACCCGACTGTCCAGAAAATACACCCGAGCCTCCTCGCCCTGCGGCGCGCTGCCGTTGCGAATAATCGGCGTACGCGCGCTGTCTATGCCCGCGTCGAACCCCAAAACATAGCGGTCGCTCACCTTTATGCGCTCCAGCGGCGACATAAACACCTTCATCAGCCGCAGCCCTTCCCTGCTTATCACCGGCGGCGACGCGTGCTCCACCCCGCTCTGCTGAATCCCTATATTCACAATCCCCGACATGTACCCCGGCAAGCACAAATCGCACATCGCCTGCCCGAAAAGCACGATAAACACTATGATTAGCGTATATTTATACGGTCGCAGATACTTCAGTAATTTACCCAACCATGACATCTCCTTTAGAGGTTATTTTATAACAACGTGAACAAAAAATCAAGAAATATTTTTAGATTGCCGCAAAGTTTTTTTAGCGCATAACCGCGAAAACGAAAATTTGAGCTTAAAATTTCAAACACAATCGCACAGACAAAAGCAAGCGCGGCAAGGCATATGTACTTAAAATCGCCGCGGAATTTCAACGCGGGAAGCTCTCTTTCAGGCGCAAATGCGTTATTTTCACGCTCCCCGTCAGCATTACGAATTATTTCTACGCGGGCTTCTCGCCCAGCAACGCCGAACGCCACCTTTTATTATCTTTAAAAAGATTTAACTTAAATATACTTCCGTCTTTGAACTTCACCTCGAGCATTCTACGCACTCCACGCTCCACGCCCACGTCGATAATTTCCTCGCGCGGGAATTCAAATTCCGCCGTTTTGTCGGCTGTTTCCGCCTTCTTAGAGGCGCGCTTTTTAGCAGCGGACGCAAAAAGCCTAAGCAGCAAGCCGCCGACCGCCCCGAACATCACCAACATCAATATGCCCGCCTGCGCGCTGCGCGATACTTGCCTTATAATCAGCCGCTTGTTGGTCAAAAAAATTTCTCCCGTCACGGGCGCTATCGCTTTACCGAGGCAAAAATCGCCCATCTCCCGCAGCTCAATAATTTCGCCTTCTTGCAGAGTCGGCTCCGTCATCCGCGCACTCCCTTTCACCCGCCTATTATATCACTTTAATTTTACAAAGTCAATCGCCCTCGGAGCAAAATTTATCCGCAAACGCGCCCGCGTCCGTCAGCCCGTTATTCGGCTTATCCCCGCGATATCGCTCACCGGCATGGAATAGCATATCCCGCGCCCCTCCCGCGTCAGCCCCGCCGCCTTCACTATCGCCTGCATTATTTCGCCCTTTTCCTCCTGCCTCACCAAAATATACAGCACGTCCTTTTCCGCCTGAATCGGAACCCCCAAGAACTCCGCCTCGTCGTTTTCCTTTGTGCCGCGCGCCTTGATAATCGTCCCGCCCTGCGCCCCCGCGTCTTTCGCCGCTTGCATCGCGGTTTCCGCATACCCCCTGTTAAATACCGCCACAATCAACTCATACTTATTTTCCATCTTCTTCTCCGCTCCCTTCGCCTGATTCTCCGCCCTGCCTCTTATCATCTCCGCCGCGTTCCCGCCGACAACGCCCGACAGCGGAACCGCAAACGCTATCCCGTGCCCCTCCTTGCTTATCTTCAAATCGGTGCGTAAAACGCTGATAATTTCCTGCACAATCCCGTCCTCCGCAAGGAACGTGATAAGCGCCTTCTCCGTTTCGCCCAGCCCTAATTTCGCCAGCCGCCTTGAGCTCGCCGTCCCCTTGCAGACCGTGATAGTCTTGTAAATCGCCCCGCACGACGCCCCGAGCCTCGAAACTTTGTCCGCAAAATCCCTGTCTATTATAACATTTAATTGTTTTGGCGCGTTCATAGCGTCTCCCTCCAATCGAACTCAATAATCTCGACATCTTCGGCTATCGCAACGGTTTCTACCGGTTTCATCCTGCTCGCCAGCCCCAAAACCTGAATGGCGACGAGCGGAGTCAGCGCAACCAACGCGACCAATCCAAAGGCATCGCGCAATATATTCCCGCCGATTCCGTTCGATGCCCCCAACGAGAACGCCAAAAGAAACGTGGACGTCATGGGTCCCGATGCGACGCCGCCGCTGTCGAAGGCTATCGCCGTGTAAATTGGCGGGACGAAAAACGAGATAATCAGCGCTAAAATGTACCCCGGCAGTATTATCCACCACAAATTAAGCCCCGTGTACACCCGCAGCATCGCCAACGCGACCGAAATCCCAATACCTATGCTAAGCGCGGTGATTATCGCCCTTTCGCTTATCGCGCCGTTGGTTACCTCCTCGACCTCCTGCTTCAAAACGTGTATCGCGGGTTCAGCCATGACGACGACGAACCCCATCAAAAACCCGAGGGGGATTATGCTCCAGGCGTACGGCGACGTTGCGATGCTCGCGCCCATGATTTGCCCGATTGGGATGAACCCCACATTTGCGCCCATCAAGAACAACACTAAGCCAAAATATGTGAAAATCAAGCCTATACCTATCGAAATCAGCTTTCGCGGCGGCAACTTGACGGCGAAAATTTGGAACAATATAAATAGCAGCACGATGGGGCTCAGCGCGACCGCCACTTCTTTTAAGTATTCGGGGAAGGCGCGCAGGTAGACGGAGACGGCGTCGCTAAAGCCCGCAATTTCCGTTATTCCCGTGCTTTCGTAGGAATTTTCGCCCTTAAACAGCAAGCTCAATATCAACACCGAAAGAATCGGTCCGATGGAGCACAACGCAACCGCCCCGAAGCTCTCTTCGCCTTTGTCCTTCGTGTCGCGAACCGCCGCAACGCCCGCTCCCAGCGCAAGAATAAACGGTACGCTGACGGGTCCGGTCGTGACGCCCCCGCTGTCAAACGCTATCCCCAAAAAGTCCTGCGGAATCACGCTCGCGATTGCGAATATAACCCCGTAAAACCCTAATAATATCCACTGTAGCTTGATTTTGAAAAGCGTCCGCAGGAAGGACACCACCAAAAATGCCCCGACTCCTATCGCGATGGTCAGCGTCAAAGTCCGCGTCGGGACGGACGGCACAAGCCTAGACAGCACCGCCAAATCCGGCTCCGCGACCGTGATAAACACGCCGATTATGAACCCGCCCAGCAGAATCAGCCATATCTTTTTCGACCGCGACAAATACGCGCCTATGCTCTCGCCCATCGGCATTGTCGCGCTGTCGGCTCCGAAGGTGAAGAGAAACATGCCGATAATCAGCGAAAATACCCCTATTATAAACACCGCCATTATGCCGTCGCTCACCGGAACGGCAATGAGCGAAAGTAGTATTATAATGATTGACAGCGGCAAAACCGCCGATAATGCCTCCTGCAGCTTTTGTTTCAACAAATCACCCTTTCGATGTACGTTTTGTGCGTTTTATGCATTTTACAGGTTCTCCTCCTGCATGTCTATCTCTTCGCCCGCCCAAATAATCAGCCTGTTCGGCGCTCGCCACCTCGTCACCTTCTCGCGGGAGAACAGATTCAGCGGTTGCGTGTGTATCGGGACGTTGTGCCTCGCGCCGATAACCGCCGCTATAGCCGCGCTTTCAGCGAGCGGAATTGTAAATACGTCGTCCGTGTTGAAAATAGCGTAATCAAACCGGCGGTCCGCAAACGTCTTCATCTGTTCGGTGACGCCCGTGTCGCCCGTGCAGTAAGTTTTCAAGCCGTCAAACTCCAGAATATATCCCACGCATTCATCTTTTTCGTGATTCTTATTGTACGCCTCCGTCGCCTCAATTCTCAAGCCGTCAAACTCAAAAACCTTGTACTCCCCGTCAACAAGCGCGTTTTCATTCGTGATTACCACGCATTCGGGCTTCTGCTTTATGAGCTTGATTTTATTATGGTCAAAGTGTTGGTGCGTAATAAGCACAAAATCAGCGGGCAAATCATAGCCTCTGCCGGAAAATGGGTCGAGGTAAATAACCCGCCCGTCGTCAAGCGTAAATCGGAGCGAGCCATGCCCCTGAAACAATAATTTACTCATTTTCCGCCTCCTTTTGGTTGTTCGCCGCAATTATCCCGTCAAGGCTGACGGCGGCGTTGCGAAAACGCGAGCTACTCTTCTCATTTTTAAGGTGAATCGCATTTTGCGGGCACAAATGCACGCAACCCAAGCACCCCTCGCACCTGTCCGCGAAGCGCACCTCATCATCAACCACGATATTTCCGCTCGGGCACACTTTGGCGCAAACGCCGCATTTAATGCACTTTTCGTCGACGATATATCCCTGCGCCTGCCTCCCGTTAATTACGAACCTCTCTCCCGCGCGCATGAGGGATGTCGCGATTTTCCAGCCGATAGCGGCTTTTTCAACGAAATGCCGCCGCGCCGCAATGTCCGCAAGGATTTTATCCAGATTTTCCTCAATATTTTTCTCTTTCGTGCGCTCCGTTTCTTTGCCCACCTCAAACATCGGCAGATAATTGTCGAACATAAGTAAACTTTTCGCGTAATCAAACCCGCCGATATCTCCCGATTTTCCCCGCCTTTGAGCGAGTTTTGCAACGTTCTCCATCGCCGCCCCCGGCAAATTCCCGTACGTGCCGATTGCAAAAGTGTAGTCCGCCGCGAACCGCGCGTTTGTTATGAATCGCCGCACCATTTTAGGCGTACCGAAGCCATAAATGGGGAAAATCACGCCGATAACATCATCTTGATATTCCTGCGTTCCGCCCCCGACCACTTGCGGTATCGAAACCAGCTCCCCGCCCATTTTTTTCGCCACAGCAAGGCAGTTCCCCGTCGACGTAAAATAAAATATCGTCATTTTGTCCCCCCATTTCACTTTATTTCGTCTTATTCCATATTTCCGCTTCTTAAATGTCCCATTAAATCGGCTTAATCCCTAAATCTTCCCGCGGACCTCAATCGCCTCGCCTATTATCTCAAGCCCGCCGCCCCGCGTGTATCTAACCCCGTCGTTCTCGTCCCCGCCAAACGGATAAAGCCTAATCTCGCCGCTTTCCTCCCGCTTCACCTTTTTCAGCGTCACCTCCGCGCCTCCTGTCATAACCGCCGCCGTCCCGCCCGACGCAACCGCCGATTGCCGCCTTATAATCACTATATCGCCGTCCCGCACCCGCGGCTCCAGCCCGTCCCCGCTCACCCGCAGGGCAAAATACCGCCCGGTCCCCGCCATCTCCGCGCTTATTTCCTCATACCCCAATATATCCCGCATCGCCTTCGCCGCTCCCGTCGTTATCATGGAAAAAATCGGTATCAAAACCCCTCGCGGATGCTTATTAATTTTGTCGTCCGTCATGCCCTCCAGATATTCTATTGACACATTGAAATAGTCCGCTATCTTAACGAGCGCTCCGTGTGAGGGTTTTGCCAGCCCTTTTTTCCAGCCGTTTATGGAGCTATGGTTTATTCCTATGGCTTTTGTCAGTTGCGAAGCGTTAATATTGTTAATTTTCATAAGCTCCAAAATCCGCTCAATCACAAACAAAACGCCTTTCCTGAAAATTTTTTTCTAAATTTTAAAAAAAATGTTGACAAATCTAAAATTTAGATATATAATATATTCGTAAAGCGTGTTCATTTTCCACAGAGATGCGGAAATGATGGGCGTTGTTTAAGTCCATTATAACACGCAATGTATTCATTTGTCAACAAAATCGAGTAAAAATTTTAGGAGGTCATTTTAATGGGAACTTTTGTTAAGGAGCAGGAAGAAATAACGGCGGAACTGCTGAAAATAGCCGACTTATTAAAGGTCGCGTCCCTTGTGGGCGAGTGCGGCAGTGATTCCACGCACGAATTGACGTCTGTAGCCGAAATTGTGTGCGACAAATTAGAAGAAATAATCGATAGACAAAAAAGGCTTGTGGAAAGCCCCGCAATGCTTGAGTTAGTGATTTAGTACATCATAAGTATTTTGTTTTTGTAGATATTTTGTTTTTTCAGCGCGGGGGCAGGTCTTTACGTGCCTCCACCTCCGCTACATGCCAAAATTCACTACCAAAAAGGGTCCCGTATCCAAAATGTAGCCGCGGTTGGGGAACATAGGCATGCTAATTGCCGCTTCTTGCGCTTCTTTTAGGTAGTCGCCGCCCTCCATGCACTCAAAACCCAGCCCTCGCAAAAATTCAAACACAAAATAATTAGGGTCGTAGGCGTAATCAAAATCCAGCCCTTTGGTCACCACGCCCCATGAAGAAAATGTCCCCTCCAGCAATTTGCAGGACTGCATGACATATTTCTTTTTTTTGGTCGATTCCGGGATATAATCCGTCTTTTCGCATAGCCAACGCCCGATATTGCTGTCCGCGAGCACCCCGACATACCTCATCACACTGTCCGTGTAGCGGTACAGCCCGACGAAAACCACCGGCTTGGCTTCATAGTTGTCGCGGAGGTCGTTGCCTATTTTGGTAAAGTTCCGCACATCCTCGTTGTACCGCAGATTATTCACAAAAAACCACTTATTCATGTCGTTTATCTGATAAAATAGCAGGAGTAAAATCAATGCCGCCGCGCCTATTCGCGCCTTGCGCCACCTCATCGTCGACACGCTCTGCGCCAAAATCATCAGCACAAACGCCGCGAAAAAGCCGAACACTTGGCACGCGCGGTACAACATGCTTTGCCCCAAAAACACGGGCATGGCAAAATTCGTCAATATAATCACCGCGAATAACACCGCAATCAGCTTACTTTTGCGCCTAATCGCCAATACCAGCCCGCACACGAACGCCGCGATTAATGCCCCGTCGAAAATGGCGATGGGCAGGTAATACGCGCCGGCTATGAAATAATTCAGCCAAACCGTCGAGAAAAACGTGTGCAACGCCTCGAGGAACGGGCGGTCGTGCCAATTGATGTACGACGTCGTGTATTCGGAGTAGCCCGGGAGAATCGGCTGCATGTAGTTTTTTAGCAGCGCGCCCACGATATATCGGAAGGCAATCGCCAGCACGAGCGCCTCCAGCGTCAGCCACAGTCGGTTCCACACTATCCGCTTGGAATGCGCGGTGCCGTACAGGCGGCGGACCAGAAAGCAACACATTAACCCGCTTATAAACACCGCCACGAAGGATTCGTAAATCGCAAGCACAAGCGTCAGCGCGGCAATCGCCCAATACATGTTGGCGCGGCTCTCCTGCCACTCGTCGATTAGGATTATGCTCACCGTGACGAGGAAAAAGCACAGCGGGATGCTGAAACTTTGATTGGTGTAAATCAGCACCTCGTTCAATAGCGGCGCGGCGATGAAAAAACACGCGAAGATGACATAGGTGAATCGGGAAAGCGAATCCCCGCTGATTTTTTTGAATTGGCAGCACCATAAAATTGCCGTCGCCACCAGCGTCATTATCCCCAAAAACGGCATAATCATCGGGCGGAAGGCGTATATGTTCAGCACCTTATCCAGAATCACCGTGCCGAACCTGCCTGCCGACACAAGCAGATTGTTGGACCCATAATATAGGTCGAAGGACAAATCCTCTACGTTCGGCGAAAAATTGAATACAAAAAAGGAATATGCCAACACTGCCGTGACTGAAACCGCCAACATAAACCATTTGTCTTTTAAAAATCGCAGAAATAAGGTTTTGTAACGCTGCAGCATATTCCTTCCCTTCTCCAATTTGCCCCGACGGAATTGCGCAACTACCTCCGCTTTTTACCTCGAAAATGCAGATAAAATGCCACGCAACCCCGTCTTATGTTCTTTTCTATTTTTCCGAATCGCCCCGAGCTTGAGTGTACTCGCCGACATCGCGTACGCCCGCGCAATTTCCGCGCCGACCTCTCACGCACCGACTCACTCGCGTGCCGACCCACTCACTCACCGGCGCAAATCACACCGGTCGAAACAATCGGAAATATCACTGCTTGTCCGACGCCTCCCCTCCCGTCGAACTCACACGGAATCTCTTTGCCAAAAGCTGCCCGATTTCTCGGGATTTAGCGCAACCTTGCTACGTGCCTTGCCGTTCCGCCATCCCAAAACTTTTCTAAGGCGGACACACACGTATTTCAATCGCCCGACGCACTCCCCCGCGCCCGCAACAATTGATTGGATTAAAGGGTTTTTCATTTTTTAAAGGTGTGCAATGCAAACCGATACGTCATACATGTGTCCCCACATATATTCCGCGGCGAATCGGACTTATCCCTGCACGTGTACGGTTTCTCCAGTCGCACACGTGCCTTCCTGCGCTTTCACGCATTTCTTGCGCTAACAAGCTTTCGGCAAACAACAACGACTTCCCACACCACCCACCACGAAGCGTTATTCTACCAGCTCTAATATTGCCTTTTCAGCCGCGTCACCCCTGCGGGCGCCCAGCTTTAAAACACGCGTGTATCCGCCGTTGCGTTCAGCAAATTTCGGCGCAATTTCCGTGAAAAGCTTAGTCACTACGTCCTCTTTTGTGATGAACGCCAATGCCCTGCGGCGGCTATCCAACGTACCGCGCTTGCCCCACGTTATCATACGCTCTGCTGCGCGCTGCGTCTCCTTTGCCCTCGCAAAGGTCGTCTCTATGCGCCCCTTCTCCAAAAAAGACGTCACCAATCCCTTAATCATCGCCACACGCTGATCCGTCGGCTTCCCAAGTTTCCTCCTGTGAACTGCCATATGCACTCCTCCTCTTACGTGGTTTGCTCTTCCGGCTCCTTTAATTTAAGCCGCATAGCTCCCAACTTTTCCACTACCTCATCCAGCGATTTCCGCCCCAAATTGCGGACGCGCACCAATTCCTCCGCCGTATAGCTCACGAGGTCCTCGACGGTGCTGATGTTCGCCCGCTTCAGGCAATTGTACGACCGCACCGAAAAATCCAGCTCCTCAATAGACATCGTAAGCAGCTTCTCGTCCATCTTTTTCACTTCGGGCGCGATTTTTATTTCCGTCTTTATTTTGCTTTCGGTAATTTGCGCCAACAAATTAATGTGCTCGCCGAGGATATTCGCCGCGACGCTCACCGCTTCGTCGGGTCTTATGGTGCCATTAGTCCACACTTCCAGCGTCAGGCGGTCAAAATCCGTCACCTTGCCCACGCGCGTGTTCTCCACCGTGTAGTTCACCTTTTGCGTCGGCGTGTATATCGAGTCTATCGCCATCACCCCGGGCTGCGCCGCCATCTGCTGCTTGTTGCGCTCCGCCGAAACATACCCGCGCCCCGAATTAACCGTCACTTCCACGTACAAGCGCCCTTCCTTGTTCAGGCTCGCAATGTACGCGTCAGGGTTGATAACCTCCACCTCGCTGTCGCACTTCAAATCCTTCCCCGTGATTACGCACGGTCCCTTCGCGTCGATGAAAATCACGTGCGTGCCGTCGCCCTCCATGCGAATCGCAAGATTCTTAATGTTGAGCATTAGCTCGCTTACGTCCTCTTTCACGCCCTCAATGGTCGAAAATTCATGCAATACCCCGTCAATTTTGATAGAAGTCGCCGCCGCTCCCGGTATGGACGAAAGCAACACGCGCCGCATAGAATTCCCCAAAGTCGTCCCGTAGCCGCGCTCCAGCGGTTCAATCCTAAACTTCCCATACTTGCCGTTTTCGCTTATTTCCACAACTTCTACAACAGGCTTTTCAATGTTAATGACATTCATAACTCTTCCCCCTCAAAACTCACTTAATTTGTGCTTCATTTATGCTTTTTCGAAGCTTTAATCCTCGAAATTGCGAATTCCCCGACTTTGCCATCGGGTACCCCGCGTTTCCAGCCTTATTTCGAGTACAATTCCACTATCAAATGCTCCTCAACGTCCAAATCAATCCCCTCGCGGTTGGGCAAGTGCACAACAACCCCCGAATTCGCGGTTGCATCCTTCTCCAGCCATTCCGGCACCACGCGCGCGGCAGTCGTCTCCAGCACCGCCTTCAACTTCGCCGTGGACGCGCTCTTTTCGCGCACCGCTATCGTATCGCCTTCCTTGACCAAATATGACGGAATGTTCACTCGCTTGCCGTTCACCGTGAAATGCCTGTGCAGCACCAACTGACGCGCCTCGGGACGCGACGTAGCGAATCCCAAACGATACACCACATTATCCAGCCGACTTTCCAGCAGTTGCAGGAGGTTTTCACCCGTGATTCCCGTCTTTTTGGACGCCAAAGTGAAATACTTAGAAAACTGCCGCTCCAACACGCCGTAAAACCTCTTCGCCTTTTGCTTGGCGCGGAGCTGCAACGCATATTCCGACGGTTTTCGCCGCCCCTGCCCATGCTGCCCCGGCACGGTCGAACGCCGCTCAATCGAACACGCCCCGCCGTAACAGCGCGTGCCCTTTAAGAATAATTTCTGCCCTTCCCGCCTGCACAGCCTGCAAACGGCTCCTCTATATCTCGCCATTATTACACTCTCCTTCTCTTGGGCGGTCTGCAACCGTTGTGCGGCACGGACGTAACGTCGGAAATTTTGGTGATTTCCAGCCCCGCCGCCTGTAGCGCGCGTATTGCCGCCTCGCGACCCGCTCCCGGTCCCTTTACATACACTTCCACAATTTGCAGACCGTGCTCCATCGCCGCCTTAGCCGCCGTGTCCGACGCCATCTGCGCCGCAAACGGTGTGCTCTTGCGCGAGCCCTTGAAGCCCATTTCGCCCGCGGATGCCCACGAAATCGTGTTCCCCGCCACGTCGGTCATCGTTATGAGCGTGTTATTAAACGTACTCTGTATGTGCGCCACGCCCTTTTGAATGTTCTTGCGCTGGCGGCGCTTTGTTCTTTTTACCTGCGTTTTAGCTGCCATGTTTTCTAAATCATTCCTTTCGTTTCCGCATTATTTCTTTTTGTTGGCAATCGTCTTGCGCTTGCCCTTACGCGTCCGCGCGTTGTTCTTGGTGCTCTGCCCTCGGACCGGCAATCCCTTACGGTGCCGAATCCCGCGATAACAGCCAATTTCCTGCAGCCGTTTTATATCCAGCGCTATCTCCCTGCGCAAATCGCCTTCCACCTTGTAATTTTCTAGCTCCTTACGAAGCTTGGATACGTCATCGTCACTCAGATTCTTGACGCGCGTGTCGGGATTTACTCCCGTCTTCTCCAAAACTTTGTCCGCCACATTTCTGCCCACGCCAAAAATATAGGTCAACCCTATCTCGATTCGCTTCTCTTTCGGTAAATCCACTCCCGCTATTCGTGCCATACAACAACCTCCGCTATTATCATTTTCATATGTCTCTCCATTAAAGCCTCGTAAAAATCCCCTGAATCCGCAAGCTCCCTGCCCGCGTCCCCACGCTTATCCCGCGCCCCGCCGATTGTCAGCCCTGCGCCTGCTTGTGCTTGGGATACACGCAAATCACCATGACCCTGCCCTTGCGTTTTATAACCTTGCATTTCTCGCATATCGGTTTTACTGACGGTCTTACCTTCATCACTGCTCGCCTCCTGTTTTCTATTGCTTGCCGCGCCACACAATTCTGCCCTTTGTGAGGTCATACGGCGTCATTTCCACGCGGACCGTGTCGCCGGGAAGTATCCGAATGTAATTGCTGCGGAGCTTCCCCGAAATATGACCCGTTATCCTGTGCCCGTTTTCCAATTCGACGATAAAAGTCGCGTTCGGCAACGCTTCCATTATTACCCCTTCGACTTCAATCATGTCATCCCTCGCCACAGACGTCCACGCCCTTTCCTAAATACATATATAATCGCTTATTGCTCGTATTTTTGCAACGTTATTCTCATTTCCGCATTCGTCACCTTTTCGCCCGCCTCAAGCTTGTGCGCGATATGCTCCGAATGCCCGATGTCCGCCTGCAGATGCTTAAGCTTTTTCTTTTTGGGATTGTCGCTTTTGCGGTGCTTCCCGTTGGCAACATACGCGTACCCGTCCTCCATGCGCGTTACCACAAAGTATACACCCTTAAACCGCCCGTTTTTCGAGCAAACAACATCGCCCATTTTTAAATTTTCTTCCATTGTACACTCCTTGCAGAACAAATGCAACACTCTCAAATGCCTCGCGACACACTCAACGCCTCACGGCACACTTAATGCCCTGCGGCACACTTGCGGCGCCGACCGCCCATCTGTGAACGCGCCCCTTCACGACCAATTGTCGAAAAGCGCTTTCACACATGGGCAGCGGCATTTAAGCCTCCGGACGGACAATCGCCGCTCTATAACGGCTGACGTCCGCCTACCCTCTTATTGTTGTCATCTAAAATTTATATGTTATAATGCCGTCAACACTATGGGGTCATCTTTTGTCACCAAAATCGTGTTCTCGTGGTGCGCCGACCACTTCCCGTCACGCGTAACCACCGTCCAGCCGTCATCCAGCGTCACAACCTCGTCCGACCCGCGGTTCACCATCGGCTCAATCGCAATCGTCATCCCCGCGTACAGCCTCGGTCCCTTGTGCCCGTTGTCATAATTAGGCACCTCCGGGTCCTCGTGCAGCTCTCTGCCCACTCCATGCCCGACGAAACTGCGAACAACTCCGCACCCCGCCGCTTGCGCCACCGCCTCGACAGCGCGCGATACGTCCTGAACCCGGTTGCCCTCCCGTGCATTATCCATGCCGGCACGGAAGCTGTTCCTCGTCACTTCAATCAACTCGGCTGCCTCGACGGATATTTCCCCCACTCCGTGAGTCCGCGCCGCGTCCCCATGAAATCCGCGAAAACATACGCCTATATCTACACTAACAATATCCCCCTCGCGCAAAATGCGCCTTTTTGAGGGGATACCGTGGATAATCTCATCATTGACGGATATGCACGCCGCTTCGGGGAACCCTTGATACCCCTTAAACGACGGCGTCGCCCCCGCGGCACGAATCAATTCCTCCACCATGAGCGAGAGTTCCATCGTGGACACTCCCTCGCGCACCGCGTTCCGCACCGCTTCATGCGCCTGCGCGCAAATGCGCCCCGCCTGCCTCATTATCTGTATTTCTTCGTTGCTTTTGATATATATCATTAGGCTCCCTTTGCTCTTTACGCGTACATTCTCAACAACACAAGCTCAAGCGCGCCGATTACATGGGTGTGAACATCTTCAATCGACTGCGTGCCGTCGATTTTAGTCACTCCCGTCTTGCCTTGATAGAACTCCGCTATCGGCTCGGTCTGCTCGTGATAATTTTTCAGGCGACTTTGCACTGTTTCGGGGCTGTCGTCCGTGCGCGTTATTAGGTCCGCCCCGCAAATGTCACATTTGCCGTCATTTTTCGGCTTTTTCGTCTCCACGTGATATGTGGCTCCATCCTCCGGGCACACTCGCCGCCCCGCCATACGCTTGATTATCGCGTCGTCGTCCGTCTCAATCACCAAAACCTCATCCACTTGCAAGCCGTTAGCTTCCATCATTTCCGCCTGACGCACCGTCCGCGGCACGCCGTCCAAAACGAACCCTCTCTCGCAATCGTCCTGCTTCACCCGCTCGGTGAGCATATTAATTATTATATCGTCGGACACAAGCCCGCCCGCTTCCATTATTTCCTTCGCTTCCTGCCCCAATGGCGTGTTCGCCGCGACGTTCTCCCGCAGCATGTCGCCTGTCGAAATCTTGGGGATTCCAACCTCTTTTGCGACAAAACCCGCTTGCGTACCCTTGCCCGACCCCGGCGCGCCCATTATTATAACCTTCAAAATATCAACCTCCAATTATTATCCGCCGCCATTTTCAGCCGCCTCGTCTGCCCTTGTATCTTGCCACCGCTACTCCATAAAGCCCTTGTAGCTTCGCATTAACATCAAGCTCTCCAGCTGTCTGGTCGTTTCCATCGCAACACCCACTACGATAAGTATCGACGTTCCGCCTATGTTTATGTTCAGCGTACCCATCATGCTTAGGAAAATCGGAAGCACCGCCATCAGCCCTAAGAATGTCGCCCCCGCGATGGTCAACCGCGAGAGTACCCTTGCGATGTAATCGCTTGTCGGCTTGCCCGCTCGTATCCCCGGGAAAAATCCGCCGTTGCGCTTCATCCCGTTCGCAATTTCCACGGGGTTGAACTGGATTGTCGTGTAGAAAAACGTGAAGAACACAATAAGCAAGAAGCATAGCACTCCGTATATCCAGCCGCTGGGTGAAATGTATTTCAGCAGCGTCCCAACCCAGCCCGCGCTGGACTCATTGACGTTAAAGAATTGCGCTATCGTCGACGGGAAGGTGAGTATGCTCATCGCGAAGATAATCGGCATAACGCCCGCTGCAAGCAGCTTTATCGGGATGTGCGAGCTTTGCCCGCCGTACATCTTCCGCCCCACCACTCGCTTCGCGTATTGCACCTGCAACCGCCGCTCACTGTCGTTCATCAGCACGACCGCCGCCACGATTAACAGCGCGCCTATCACGATTGCCGCCAGCACAAACCAACTGCCGTCCGCCTCCATGTACTTGGACAGCCCGTCAATCATCGCCGGAGCGCGGGACACGATGCCCGCAAAGATAATCACGGATATGCCGCTGCCTATGCCCTTTTCGCTTATCTGCTCGCCCAGCCACATCAAGAATGCCGTGCCCGCCGTGAACGTCATCGTCATCACGAAAAAGCTCAACACGCCGCGTGAGGCTTCGTTGCTCACGAGGAAATACAGCCCCGTCGCCTGGAGAAAGCCAAGAGTCGTCGCGAGGTACCTTGTGTACTGGTTCATGCGCTGCCGCCCCTGTTCGCCTTCCTTTTGGATGCGCTCCAATGCCGGGATTACCACCGTCATCAGCTGCATTATGATGGACGCGTTGATGTACGGCGTCACACTCATGGCAAAGATGGTCGCTTGCGCAAACGCGCCTCCTGAGAACGTGTTAAGGAAATCAAGAAGCGAGTTCGCCCCGCTCGTGTCTAGCAGCTGCTGCATCGTTTCCTGGCTCAAATACGGGACAGGAATGAACGTTCCCAATCGGAACACGATGATTAGCATTACCGTGTAGAAAATTTTCCTTCGCAGTTCCGGAATTTTCCATGCATTCTTTAGCGTCTGTAACATTTCCTCACCTTTCCTCTCAAAATCTATAATTCATCCGTCTTTTTCGCAATACCGACCTTCGTCTCCCCTTCGGGTAACCTTCCGCGACCGCTCACTCCGCCTTAGTCTTCTTCGCGCGGTCCTCTTTGCTCTGCTTTTTCGCGCTTCTTTCGCGGCGTTTCGGCTTGCGCGTCTCAATCACCGTGCCGCCCGCCTTCTCTATCTTTGCCTTTGCCGACGCCGAAACACGCTCCGCCTCAACCGTCAGCGGCTTTGTCAACTCGCCGCGCCCTAAAATCACGACACCGTCTTTTATAGCCGAAATAATGCCCGATTCTTTAAGTAGTTCCGCCGTCACCTTTGTGTTCGGCTCCAGCTTTTCCAGCCGCTCAACGTTAATCGAAACATACTTCTTGCCGAATATATTGTTAAATCCAACCTTTGGCATACGTCTGTAAATGGGCATTTGTCCGCCCTCAAACCCCGGACGCACTCCTCCGCCCGACCGCGCGTTCTGCCCCTTATTCCCCTTGCCGCAGGTCTTGCTCCCGCGAAAGTGACGGTGGCTCTTTGTTACCGCGCCTGCCGCCGGTGATAATTCATGCAGTTTCACCGATATTCCTCCTTTGATTCCATGCTTTGTTTGCACCGCTTCCTCGCTGCCCCGCTTGCCGTCTCTCCCCGCCGCCTACTTTTCCGCCGCCGCTTTCTCGACGGTCACCAGATGACTCACCTTTCTTATCATCCCCTGCACGCACGGGTTGTCAGCCAGCACGTTAGCGCCGCCCATCTTGTGCAAGCCCAATGCCTCCATTACCGCCCGCTGCTTCGGCGTTGCGCCAATAATGCTCTTTTTCTGCGTGATTACTATCTGTTCCGATTTCTTCGGCATAATAATTTCCCTCTCTCGCTCACTTGTTCTTACTATTAATATCTTTAATTACCTCTGCATCTTTTCAACGCGCGCGTCTCTACATCACATCCGCGCCGCGAAAGACTTGGTCCAAACGAAGACCGCGGCATTTCGCCACCTGCTCCGCGCTACGCAATGCCTTCAGCCCCTCAATAGTCGCCAGCACGACATTACGCGGGTTTTTGGACCTCAGCGACTTCGTGCGGATATCGTGCACGCCTACCATCTCCATCACCGCGCGCACCGGTCCCCCCGCAATGACGCCCGTCCCCTCTTTCGCGGGCTTGATAATCACGCGCCCACTGCCAAACTCGCCAATCACCTCATGCGGGACAGTCGTGCCAACCAGCGGGATTTCCACTATCGCCTTCTTCGCCGCGTCAATGCCCTTGCGGATTGCATCGGGAATTTCCGCCGCTTTGCCGGTCCCACAACCAACGCGCCCCTTCTCGTCGCCAACCACAACAAGCGCGCTGAACCTAAACGTCCGCCCGCCCTTGACAACCTTCGCCACGCGGTTAAGGCTGACCACTTTCTCTTTTATTCCGTCGTCCGCCTGCATCTTCCTGTTCGGCGTCCTTCTCTCCCGTTTTTCTGCCATATATGAACTCCTCCCGAAATTTCGGACTTACACACGATACCTCGGCTTCGCCCCTCGGGCGCCGACCGCACTGCCAAAATCCCCTATTAAACTGCTTAAAACTGCTTGATAATCGGCTTTCCTAAAATTCCAGCCCGCCTTTTCGCGCGCCCTCCGCCACTTGCTCCACTCGCCCGTGGTACAGGTACCCGCCTCTGTCAAAAACGACCTCCGTAATCCCCGCTTGTTTAGCGCGTTTTGCCACCAACTCGCCTATCGCCAACGCCGCCGCCTTGTTGCCGCCGTTCTTCGTCTTTGCCCTAAAATCCTTCTCCATCGTGGACGCGCTCGCAATAGTCGCGCCCTTTTCGTCGTCGATGACCTGCGCGGTTATGTTCTTCAAGCTCCGGAACACGTTCAGCCGCGGTACGCCCGCCGTCCCCGACACCTTTTTGCGCACCCTCGCTTGCCGCCTCTTTCTCGATATGTTACTGCCTTCTTTTTTTATCATAAACGCCATTCCTTTCACGCGTATATATCACATTTATAACGTATTATTTCTTGCTGCCCGTCTTGCCTTCCTTGCGTCTAACATGCTCATAATCGTACTTTATACCCTTGCCCTTGTACGGCTCCACAGGGCGCTGCTTACGTATGTTCGCCGCGAACTCGCCCACCTTTTGCTTGTCACAGCCGATAACCACTATCTCGTTGGGCGTCGGCACCTCCACCTTGATTTCGTCCGTCTCGCTAAACGTCACGGGGTGCGACTTCCCTATCGTCAGCGTCAGCGTTTTTCCGCTTTTCGCCGCGCGATACCCCACGCCGTTGACCTCCAGCCGCTTCCTGAATTGCTCCGTCACGCCCACGACCATGTTGTTCACCAACGTGCGCGTAAGCCCGTGCTTGCAGCGGTCATCCTTTGCGTCGGTCGGTCGGCTGACCCGAACCTCTCCCGCTCTTATATCCACTATCATGCGCTCGGGTACGCGCTGTTCCAGCTCGCCCTTGGGTCCCTTGACATGCACCACATGCCCCTCCCGCATTTCTATTTCAACGCCTTCCGGCACTGTTATCGGCGCTCTTCCTATTCTGGACATTCATTTCAACTCCCTTTTTGCACTATATTCGCCCCGTCGGGGCATTCGCTTGCTACGCAATTCGCAAATTTCCCGCAAATTCGACAGCCCGGTAAACCCGCCATATATCATGCCTACATCTGCACAACTCTCCCACACAGCCCGCGTCCGTCAACCGCCAATAGCCCCAATTCCGCCGCGTTCCCGCGCATCGGGCTACCACACGAAGGCAAGCACTTCCCCGCCTACATGTTCGCGACGCGCCGTCTTGTCCGTCATAATCCCCTTGGACGTCGACACAATCGCTATGCCCAACCCCTTGAGCACCCGCGGCAACTCGTCGTGAGACGCGTACACCCTCAAGCCCGGTTTCGACACACGTTTCAGCCCTTTTATCACCTTTTTCTTGCCCTCGTTGTACTTGAGCCAGACGCGTATATACCCCTGCTTGTCGTCTTGCGAACATTTATATTCCTTAATGTACCCTTCGTCAAAAAGTATCTTGACTATCGACTTTTTCACATTCGACGCCGGAATATCCACGATGTCATGACGCGCCCCGCTGGCGTTTCTTATCCGCGTTAAAAGGTCCGCTATAGGGTCCGTTATTTGCATGTGATTCACACCTTCCTTTGTTAATTTGCTCTACCATGACGCCTTTTTTACCCCCGGAATCAGCCCGCGATACGCAAGCTCCCGGAAGCAAATTCTGCAAATTCCATATTTCCTAAGGTAACCGTGCGGACGTCCGCAAATTTTGCATCGGTTGTACTCCCGCGCACTGTATTTCTGCTCCTTTGCCCACTTCGCTACCATTGATTTCTTCGCCAAAATAATCACCTCTTAATGAATCTTTGTAAATCTTTTTCCTTAGCTTGCAAACGGCGCTCCAAACCTCGTCAATAGCTCCTTCGCTTGCTCGTCCGTCGTGGCTGTCGTAACCATTATGATGTCCATGCCGCGGATTTTTTCTACCTTATCATAATCAATCTCGGGGAAAATCAGCTGCTCCTTAACGCCCATGCAGTAATTCCCGTGACCGTCAAAGGAGTTCGGGTTTATCCCGCGAAAGTCGCGCACACGCGGCAACGCGAAGCTGAACAATCGGTCCAAAAACTCGTACATCCGCTCGCCTCGCAGCGTCACCTTGCACCCGATTGGCATCCCCGTACGCAGCTTGTACGCCGCAATCGACTTCTTCGCCCTCGTCACAATCGGCTTTTGCCCCGTGATAATCGACAAATCCTGCACCGCGGAGTCAATCGCCTTCGAGTTCTCACGCGCGTCGCCGACCCCCATGTTGATAACAATTTTCTCCAGTTTGGGTATTTCCATCGCGCTTTTATAGCTGAATTTCTTCATCAGCGCGGGCGCGATATCCTTTTTGTATTCGTCCCTCAACCTTGACATCTCAAATATCATTCCTTTCAAGCTCTTTCCGGTCTGCCTCCGTAAATTCCGTCGGAACATACCTCACGTAGATTTCAGCCGTCCGCCGCTTTATTCCGCGGCTCCTCGCGCTTCCTCCCGCGCTAGGCTTCAATCCCACATTTCTTGCAATACCTCGTGCTTTTTCCGTCGTTCAGTTTTCGACGACCCACCCGCGTCGGCTTGCCGCAATGCGGACATACAAACATCACTTTGCTCGCGGCTAGCGGCATCGCCACCTTGACAATCCCGCCGCTCTCGCCCTGCTTACGCGGTTTTTTATGCTTCGTCGCCATATTTATGCCATCAACCAATACCTTGCCGACCTTAGGGAAAGACGTTACGACCTTGCCGGTCTTGCCTTTGTCCTTGCCCGCGAGGATTTGTACTTTATCGTCTTTTCGGACGTGCAATTTACCCATTATATCCATTCCTTTCGGCTCCCGCTATCAAAAGCCCTAAGTATACCTCAATTTTGCGTTTACACCACTTCCGGAGCCAGCGACAGAATCCTCATGTACTCCTTATCGCGCAGTTCACGTGCGATTGGTCCAAAAATTCTGGTGCCGCGCGGCGTCTTATCGTCGCGGATAATCACTGCCGCGTTCTCGTCGAACCGCAGGTGTGAGCCGTCCTTCCGCGCAATATCGCCCTTCGTGCGGACTATAACCGCCTTGACGACGTCGCCTTTCTTAACCATGCCTCCCGGCGCGGCTTTCTTCACCGACGCCACGATAACATCGCCCACTCCTCCGTAAAATCGTTTTGACCCGCCCAATACGCGTATGCACATCAGCACTTTGGCGCCGGTGTTGTCCGCGCATGTGAGCAGCGTTTGTTGCTGTATCATTACAAAATTCACCTCGTTCATTCTCTGCCGGGGCTCTAATCTAAGCCGCCGTCGTGTTGTTTATCGCACGGTCACCGTCTTTTGCGATGCCGCTTATCCGCCGTCCACCTGCACTCCACAGCCCGCCTCTATCCGCGGATTACTTCGCTCTTTCCAAAATTTCTATTAGCCGCCAACGCTTCTCTTTCGATAACGGACGGGTTTCCATAACCTTAACCACATCGCCTATATTACAGTCATTTTTCTCGTCATGCGCCTTCAATCGGCGTGTGCGCTTTACAATCTTTTTGTACAGTGCGTGAGGAACGCTGTCCTTCACGGCAACTACGACGGTCTTATCCATCTTGTTGCTCACCACCGTACCTATGCGGGTTTTCCGCGCGTTACGCGTCTGCTCAGTTTCCATAGGTCCGCTCGCCTCCCATCTTGCCCTTTTGCGAGATTTCCGCCTGCCGCGCTATAAGCTTCACGCGCGCAATATCCTTCTTAACCGCGCGAATCTGCATCGGGTTTTCAAGACTGTTAGTCGCCTGCTGAAACCGCAAGTTGAACAGCTCCTTTTTGAGGTCGCTAAGCTTTTCCGCCAAATCAACCTCGGACAGCTCTCTTAACTCTCTAGCTTTCACTTGGCTCACCTGCCGTTTCCGCTTTTGTACCCGCTTCTTTTGCGGCATTATCGCCTTCGCTAGCCGCTCCTGCCTCCGGCTCCTTAGCCTTCGGCGGTTCCTCTTCAAAATATGGTATATTACTCGCGTAAATGCTCACTTCGCCCTCAACGAGCGAATCGCGCTTAATAAACTTGCACCGAACCGGCAATTTATTCGCCGCCAGCCGCATAGCTTCACGCGCAACGTCCTCCGCAACTCCCGCAAGCTCAAACATCACACGCCCGGGCTTGACCACCGCCACCCAATATTCGGGCGAGCCTTTACCGCTACCCATGCGCACTTCCGCGGGCTTTTTCGTGACCGGCTTGTCGGGGAAAATCTTAATCCACACCTTGCCTCCGCGCCGAATATAACGGGTCATCGCTATACGCGCCGCCTCTATCTGGTTCGCGGTCACCCAGCGCGCATCCAGCGACTGCAATCCGTAATCACCATACGCAACAAAGTTGCCGCGGCTTGCCTTCCCCTTCATTCTGCCGCGAAACGTCTTTCTATGTTTAACACGTTTTGGAGACAGCATTATTCTTCCCCTCCTTCAGTCGTTTTGCCTTTGACAATCTTCGGGCTTTGAGGCTTAATGAACTCCCCGTCCAGCCCGATATCCGTCTTCTTCTTTCTGTTCGGCGCGTTCGACGCCTCCGTTGCCTCGCTTATTTCCTGCCCGTTCACCGTCACGCCGCTTCCCGCTCTGCCCGCCGCGCCACGTCCACCCGCGTTGCGAGCCGCTCCGTCCGCCCCCGGCTTTGTCCCCTTCGACGAGGACCGCTTGTTGCTCTCCGTCAAAATTTCACCTTTATATATCCACGCTTTCACGCCTATCTTCCCGTAAGTTGTGTTCGCCTCCGCAAACCCGTAGTCAATATCCGCCCGCAATGTCTGCAACGGAATAGTCCCCTCGTGATAATGCTCACTGCGCGCGATTTCCGCGCCGCCCAGCCGCCCAGCGCAATTCGTCTTGATTCCCTTCGCCCCTGCCTTCATCGTCCGCGCCATCGCCTGTTTCATCGCCTTGCGATACGAGATACGCCGCTCCAGTTGCGCCGCTATGCTCTCCGCCACCAATTGCGCCGACAGGTCCGGGCTCCTGATTTCCATGATATTTACCTGCACTTCTTTCTTGACAAACTTCTGCAAATCCTTCTTAATCCGCTCAATTTCCGCGCCGCCGCGCCCGATAATCATGCCCGGCTTAGCCGCGAACAGCAAAATCACCACTTTGTTCGCCTTTTTCTCAATCTCAATGCGGTCAATTGCCGCCGCGAACAACGCCTTTTTGATGAATTTACGTATATTATAGTCCTCTACGATTGAGTCGCCGAAAGACTGATTGTCCGTAAACCAACGCGACCGCCAATCCTTGATAACCCCTACTCGCAACCCGTGCGGATGAACCTTCTGCCCCATTACATTACCTCCAAAATCTTGCTTAACTTGCTTCGTTCGTTACTTATCTTCCTTATTATTCCCGCTCCCCGCTATTCCCTCTCCGCCACAACCACCGTGACGTGGCTCATGCGCTTCAAAATCGGGTACGCCATGCCCTTTGCCCGCGGTTGCATACGCTTTAACGTCGGTCCCGCGTTGGCGTAAACCTCCTTGACGTACAGCAATTCGCGGTTGAGGCTAAAGTTATTTTCCGCATTCGCCGCCGCGGAGTTCAATAGCTTCTCCATCATGCCGCTCGCCGCCTTGGGTGTGTGGCTCAAAATCGCCAACGCCTCATTAAGCGGCTTGTTTCGGATTAAGTCTATTACAATCTTCACCTTGCGGGACGAAATCCGCGCATACGTGAGAGTTGCTTTCGCCTGATTCATCATATTACCTCTTTTCCTTCTTTTGTCGTTTTTTAATCCCTGCTCTTCAATATCTTCCCCGTTTCCGCCGCCCTATCCCACACGCGACGCCTGTTTCGGACTGACCGCCGCTCCCCCGGCAGCCCCCTTGTAGTCCAAAACAACAACGAAAAAACGAGTTACTGCTATATGTCAATCAATTGTGTCCTAAGTTAATGTTGCTTATTTTATTGGATTGTGTCCTAAATTAATATTGCTTATTATCTGTTGGTTTTCGCGCCCGCGTGCCCTTTAAAAACCCGCGTCGGCGCAAATTCGCCTAGTTTATGCCCTACCATGTCCTCCGTGATGTAGACCGGCACGTGCTTTCGCCCGTCATGCACCGCGAATGTATGCCCTACAAAGTCCGGGAATATTGTGGAACGCCGCGACCATGTGCGTATGACCTTCTTCTCTTTGTTCTTGTTCATCTCCTGAACCTTCGCCATCAATTTTTCCGCGACATACGGTCCTTTTTTTAATGAACGCCCCATAATTCTACCCCTTTCTGCGTCTTACGATAAATTTGTTCGTCTTCGCTTTGCCGTTGCGCGTTTTCAGCCCCAACGCTGGCTTGCCCCACGGCGTCACCGGCTCACTTCTCCCGACGGGCGCCTTGCCCTCGCCGCCTCCATGTGGATGGTCGCAAGGATTCATCGCCGACCCGCGCACGGTGGGTCGCCAGCCCATGTGCCGTTTGCGCCCCGCCTTGCCTATCGATATATTTTGATGCTCCGCGTTGCCTATTTGCCCGATTGTCGCCCTGCATTCCAGCCTTATCAGTCGCACCTCGCCCGACGGCAACCTCACCTGCGCGTAACCGCCTTCCTTCGCCATCAGTCGAGCCGAATTGCCCGCCCCGCGCACCAGCTGTGCGCCTCTTCCGGGGTAGATTTCTATGCAATGCAGCATCGTTCCGTCCGGGATATCCTGCAGCTTCATCGCGTTCCCGACTATTATGTCGGCGCCCTCGCCCGAGATTATCCTGTCGCCCTTCTTCATGCCGATTGGCGCGGGAATATACCGCTTTTCCCCATCCTCATACACCAGCAGCGCAATGTTCGCCGTCCGATTGGGGTCGTACTGCACGGAATCTACCTTCGCCCACACGCCGTCTTTGTTGCGCTTCCAGTCGATAATGCGATATTTCCGCTTGTTCGCCCCGCCGCGATGACGGACCGTAATCCGCCCGTTCGCGTTGCGCCCCGCGTTGTTCTTTTTGCCTGTGATCAGGCTCTTTTCTACCTCGTACCCGGGTGTCAATTCGGAAAAGTCCGAAACTGTCATGAACCTGCGCGACGGTGTAGTCGGTCTATATGCTTTTATTGCCATATTGCGCCTCCTTAATTTCCGGCTCGTTTCCGGCGTTTTTGAGCCTTTAACATGCGTCTTGCGATTTGCTTATCCCTCAAATATTTCTATGGACTTGCTGTCCTTTTTAAGCGTCACAATCGCTTTTTTCCAGTCCGGACGCTTGCCCGAATGCTTCCCCTGCCGCTTAACCTTGCCGTGTACCCTCATGGTGTTGACCTTGTCGACGCTCACCCCGCTAAAAACGGCTTCAATCGCCTGCTTAACCTGAATCTTCCCCACGCCTAACGGGACCTCAAACGTATACTTCTTGCCCTCGCCCTGCGCCATGGTTTTCTCCGTGATAATCGGTCTTTTTATGATATCATACGGGTTCATGCTCATGCGTACACCTCCTGCAGCTTTTCAACCGCCTCTTCGGTTATGACAAAACTGTCGTGTTTCAGCACGTCGTACACGTTCAGCGAGCCCAAAATCGTGGTGCGCACATTCGGGATGTTCCCGCCCGACCGCACGACGTTCTCGTTCTTCACCGCTGTCACAATCAATGTTTTTGCACTTGCTCCTATATTAGAAAGAATTTCTACCATGCTCTTTGTTTTTATCTCCGGCAAGTCCAATTTATTCACGACAATAAGCTTGTTTTCCTGCAGCTTCATGGTCAGCGCGGATTTCATCGCCACGCGCCTCAGCTTTTTATTGACCGAGAATCTATAACTGCGCGGCTTAGGACCCAGCGCAACGCCGCCGCCCTTCCACTGCGGTGAACGAATACTGCCCTGCCTCGCGCGCCCCGACCCCTTTTGACGCCACGGTTTACGCCCGCCGCCGCGCACCTCTGTACGCGTACGCGTGTTCTGCGTGCCCTGCCGCTGATTCGCCAAATAGTTGACCACCATCGTGTGAATCGCCGCCTCATTGACCTCCGCGCCAAAAATCTCGTCCTTCAGGTCTATATCTTTAATTGTCTTGCCTGTTTGATAATCAATTACGCTCACTTTTGCCATTGAATTTCAATCCCTTTCGTTTTCGTCCGCCGTCCTCTCAATTTCCGTCAACCGCTTCGCGTTCGCTCGCCTTCCGCGTCGGCTCTAAACCGTCACTTCCACCAAGCCGCCGTCCGCTCCCGGAACCGCCCCGCGAATCAGCAACAAACGCCGCTCTGCATCCACATTGACAAGCTCCAAATTCTTGACGGAAACCCGCTCCGCTCCCATGTGCCCCGGCTGTTTTTTGCCCTTAAACACACGCGAAGGGTCCGAGCACGCGCCAAGCGAACCCGCCCTGCGATGATAGTGCGAGCCGTGCGACATTGGTCCGCGATGGCTCCCGTGCCGCTTAATCGCCCCGGCAAACCCTTTTCCCTTGCTAATGCCGGAAACCTTCACCTTCTCGCCCGCTTCAAACTGCTCAACGCCCAGCTCCGCGCCTACCTCCAGCGCCTCGATGTCGTCCAGACGCATCTCGCGCAAATGCCGCATAGCCTTCACGCCCGCCTTAGAAAATTGCCCGCCTTTAGGTCTGTTTACAAGCTTCTCGCGGATTTCCCCATAGCCCACCTGGACCGCCGCATAGCCGTCCGTTTCAGCGGTTTTCTTCTGAATCACCACATTCGGCGTCTCAACGTGAATAACCGTCACCGGAATCATCATGCCGTCTTTTATAAATTGGGTCATCCCTATTTTGTGCCCTAATATTGCCTTTTTCAAGTCTTTCCTCTCCTCTGCGATTGGTTGGTCCCGTCCCTGCGGACTGTTCTCCAACTTCGCCAATATATTTACGAAACCGCGTTTGCTTTTTTATGAAGCCGCTCAATTTCCGTCCTATTATAATGTAATAATTAAAGCGTTCTCACAATCCAGCCGCCCTTGCGGGGCTTTGCCGCAGTTTCCTACGCGCCAACGCGCGCTTAACATCGTCTGATTATTGCTATGTTTTCGCCACTTACTCTCAAGCGTCCGCGCCCAAATCACTGGCTGCCGCTCAGCTTAATTTCAAAGTCCACACCCGCGGGCAAGTCCAGCCTCATAAGCGTTTCGACGGTCTTTTGCCCCGGCGCGTAGATGTCAATCAGCCTCTTGTGTGTGCGCCGCTCAAATTGCTCACGGCTGTCCTTATACTTGTGCACCGCGCGCAAAATCGTCACGATTTCCCGCTTTGTCGGCAACGGAATCGGTCCGCGTACCTTCGCGCCCGTCCCTATCACCACGCGTATTATGCGCTCGCAAGAATCGTCTAGCATGGACGTGTCGTACGACCTCACCTTAATTCTAATTTTTTCATTTGATTTGTCTGCCGCCATGCTTTTTCCTCCAATATCAAATAGCTTTTGTGAAACTCGTGTGCAGTGTCCGCGGCTGTCATCCGCATTTTACGCCTAATCCATTCCCGTCTGCACTCGCAAAAAACCTTCCACGTATTCGGGCGTTCGCAGAGCTTTCAACAAAACCACTGCCGCATTTTCGCCGCACTTGATATTATATAACGCTTTTGTTAATTTGTCAAGACTTTTTTTAAAAAAATATTGACAAATTTAAAATTTTATGTTATGATAATAATTGTTCCACAGACAACAGGTGGCGCAAACGCGCATAAACCCTGTCGAGGAAGCGAGAATTACAACACAGTGGCGGAGAATTTCGGTTGAGAATTTTTCAGGTCGCCGTGCGTTACATCAAGGTTGAGCGTTTCTTCTTCTTTTCGTGAGTTATGTGGAAGGGAGATTTTTTTATGTCTTTGCAACAGACTATCTTAATTATGGAGGTGATTTTTTGCCAAACAAAAAGGTTCTCGCAAGCAAGAAAAAGACCGTCAAGGATTTAGCGGCGCTTATGCAGTCCGCCAAAATCGGTGTGCTGGTCGACTATCGCGGGCTGACCGTCGCGGAGGATACCGAGCTCCGCAACAAATTCCGCGCTGAAGGCGTTAAATACAGCGTCATCAAGAACACAATGGCGCGGCTTGCCATCAAGGGAATCGGGCTGGAGGAGCTGGAGCCCGTCTTGAGCGGTCCCACCTCGCTGGCGACCGGCGATTCCGACCTCATTGCCCCCGCGCGCATTTTGTTCGACTTTGCCAAGGATAACGAGGCGATCGAGATAAAAGGCGGTTTTCTCGAGGGGAAAGTGGTGGACGCAAACGTTATCAAGCGGCTGGCGTCGTTGCCGCCGAAAGAGGTTCTCATCGCAAAAATGCTGGGCAGCATGAACGCCCCCGTTTCAGGGCTCGTCAACGTACTCAACGCGAACATTACAGGGCTGGTGCGTGTGTTAGGGCAAATCCGCGATAAAGCGGCGTAAACCCACGCGCGGAGGCTGAATTGAAAAATTGTTACTATTAAAATGCAGAAAAATTAATTAAAAGGAGAGATTTAAATGGCTTCAAACGTAGAAAAGCTTATTGAAAGCGTAAAATCATTGACGGTATTGGAATTGTCGGAATTAGTTAAGGCTTTGGAGGAAGAATTCGGCGTATCAGCGGCTGCTCCGGTAGCAGTTGCAGCGGCGGCTCCGGCAGCTGGCGGCGCGGCTCCCGCGGACGAAAAGAGCGAGTTTAACGTGGTTCTTAAGGAGTCCGGCGCGGAGAAGATTAAGGTCATCAAGGTTGTTCGCGAGATTACCGGATTAGGGCTTAAAGAGGCGAAAGACCTCGTGGACGGCGCGCCCAAAGCCGTCAAGGAGAACGTGAACAAAGAGGAAGCCGACGGCTTGAAGGCGAAGCTCGAAGAGGTCGGCGCAACCGTGGAGCTGCAATAGTAGGCGTTCAGCGCGATTTTACAGCTCGCAAATAATGCGGGGCATGTAGAATATATCTAGACGATAAGGTTTGGTTTGGTTTGTTTTAGTGTCCGAAGGCGCGGGGGCGGTCCGTGAAAATGCCGACCGTCCCCTCCAAAGGACCCGAATGCCGCGGTTTTTAGCGGTTTTTATCGGATAGAAAGGAGCGCCGTTTTGGACGTTTTGGACATTCCGAACATTAAAAATTTAATGCGGGTACAAGCCGCAAACGGCGTCGGCGAAAAGTTTTTGCTGCACAGCTGCTGCGCCCCCTGTTCTACGCATGTTATCAACATTTTAAAATCTTTTGACCTCACGGTCCTTTATTTTAATCCCAATATTTTGCCCGAGGCTGAATATCAACGCAGGCTTTCGGAGCAGAAGCGATTTTTAGCAATCAAAAATATCCCCATGATAGATTTCGGCTACGATAATTCCGCCTTTATTCAGCATGTTTTGCGCGGTCGCGAGGGCGAACGCGAAGGCGGCGAGCGGTGCGCTTTGTGCTACGAAATGCGCATGAATCAGGCTGCCGACGTCGCCAAAACTCTCGGCGCGACGTGGTTCGGGACTACACTGTCCGTCAGTCCTCACAAAAACGCGGATATTATCAACAATATCGGCAGGCGTCTGCAAGAAAAATACGGCGTGCGCTTTTTCGCGGCGGACTTCAAAAAGGACGACGGATATAAAAAATCGGTCGCGATTTCCCACGAATACGGGCTGTACAGGCAGAATTACTGCGGTTGCACCGCGCCGTCAATCGATACCAAAATCGCACAAAATAAAGGGGTGACGATATGAACAAAATCGTGTTTGAAGAGGTCACAAAGTCGTTTGGCACGGTAATAGCCATCAACGGCTTAAATCTGTGTGTTGCGGAGGGCGAGGTCCATGCGCTTCTCGGGCACAACGGCGCGGGGAAAACCACAACGCTCCGCTTGCTCCTCGGGCTTTTGGAGCCGGACAACGGAAATATCGCAGTTTTTGGGCATAATCCACTCAAAGACGGTCACGCCGTGCGCTCCATGTGCGGCGTCTTGTCGGAAGATGTGGGGCTGTACGAACCCTTGACCGTGTACGATAATTTGCTGTATTATGCGGATATTTACGGCATGAACCGCGTGGAGTCCAATAAGCGCATAGATGAATTGCTCGGCAGATTTGACCTCTTTGATAAAAAGGGATTGATTATTAAGGGCTTTTCCACAGGCATGAAAAAGAAAGTCGCCCTAATCCGCGCCATGCTGCACCGACCGCGCATTTTGCTGCTGGACGAGCCGACGAACGGGCTTGACCCTGTAAGTACCACGGATTTAAGAAATATGTTGTCCGAGCTGGCGAAGCAGCAGGGTGCGACTATTATTATGACAACGCACAATCTGGAAGAGGCGCAGAAAATGTGCGATAAAATCAGCATTTTCCGTCATGGGCAAAATATTTTTACGGATTCAATTTCCGCCCTCAAAGACAGCGCCCAATACATGGATAACGGGCAATTCAGCCTCGAAAAGCTATATATGGAGCTTGAAACGGCGGGGGCGCGGCAATGAGTAAATCAAATCTTGTGTTCCGCATTCAATTTGCGGGATTCATGCGGGAAAAAGGCATGATTGTATTTTATTGTCTATCTATTGCAATTATCGGCGTTGTCGCTCCGCTTTTTTTGCGCGGGGCAACTTCATCCTTGACAATGACGGCGGTATTTGCGGTTTTGTTCCTAAAACCGATACTCGCTGACAGTTTGGCGGGAGCGCGGGAACGCAGAACGCTTGAACC
The DNA here is from genome assembly GCA_031263785.1 of Clostridiales bacterium. Classification (GTDB taxonomy): domain Bacteria; phylum Bacillota; class Clostridia; order Monoglobales; family WRBX01; genus JAISFC01. Next base: position 45,265 of record JAISFC010000026.1, read on the forward strand.
GTTACTTTCCTCTCCAATAAGCGGGAAAAGCATTGTTTGGGGGAAGTTTAAGTTTTGCCTGTGGTTTGCGGTCTGCTTTTTCGCTTTAGCCGTCTTATGCGCCGCATTGACCGCTCGGCTTGTCGGTTCTCCAATCGCATTAACCGCCGTGCAATGGGTAAGCATCGCGCTGCTGGCTGTGCTTAATTTCAGCGCGATTTCCATCTCGGGCGTTCACGCTTCCGCAACGTCGGGCGACACGCGCTCCGCTAACCGCCGTATATCGCGCATTTCCTATCCTCTTGGGCTATCGTTTGCCGTGTATCCGGCGGTTATCGTGTCCGCAGATATTGTCCCCGCGCTCATCGTAGGCGGCGCTTTAATGCTTATCTACCTTTGTGTTTTGCTGACTTTCGTCGTTAAGACAAGTAAAATGAAACCGTCGGATTTTTTTGAGAACATGCAAACGAAGAACACAGTGAACCCGCATGAGCAATCCACTTCTTTCACGCCCAAATCACAGTTTGCAATTGTATTAGGGTTTGAATTAAAGTATCTGCGGTCGCTTAAAACGCTGCTCGTAAATTTCGGGATTTTGTGCCTTGCCCCCGCCCTTTTTGCGTGGATCTTCGCATATTACTCCGGGGGAAGAATCGACCTAAACTATGCCGTGTTTGTAACCGTGTTTATGATCCCGCGAGCGCCGACAAACTTAATCGCTTACTCAATCGGCGGCGAAAAAGCCTACAAAACAGGTGAATCTTTGCTGTCCGCCCCGTTACACATCAGCCCTATTTTCCTAGCGAAGTGCATGGTTCCGATTCTTGTATCCGCGGTTATGCTTATAGTATCGGCATTGGTCACGTTGATGGGCGCAAGCATTCTCGGCTGGACCTCGCCCGATATCGCCCCACTTGTCGGATACACCGCCGCGCAGCTTGTTTTGCTGTTCCCCGTCAGCATTATGGCGTCCGGGATGATGACGTTTATATCGGCTATCCTTTCCGTGATTCTAAAAACGCCGCGCCACGGATTATACGCAACCAGCATTATATCAATCGTTTTTCTATTCCCTGCATTGGCGATTGTGTATCTCGCGCAAAACATATTGTTGTGGTCGGTAATATATTTTGCGGTTTTGCTTATCGGGAACGCAATTTGCATCAAGCGTATTTCCGACAAAATCACCCGACCTCAAATAATGAGGCTGCTATAAACCTGAACGCATGCGGTGGGGAACGGTAAAATTGCGGAATAAATTTTTCTTGACAAGCTTATAAACGAGTGTTAGAATACAAGTAGAACAATCGCAAATGTCAGCCGCGCGCGCGTCGTAATGCCGTTTTCGCGGCTGTAAAATAAAAAAAGAATAGGAGCTAATTTTATGAGGAAATTTGTGAGTTTTATGTTTGCGGCAGCGCTGGTGGTTGCCCTCGCAGGCTGTGGAACGACAGAAAACGGCGGTGAACCGTCCGGCTCCATCGTTCCCCCGCTGGGCGACTACCCGAATTATGTAGCCGTGTTTCAGGCGTTTTCCACCGACGAAACCCTTGATAGTTTCAACAATAAGTTGGGCGTGACGGGTGTGCTTGCCAATCCCGAAGTTTCGCAAGTGTCCTATTTGTGGGATATCGACGGCGGACACGGCGTCACCGCCTCGGTTTCCTCCTCGGGCAGAATAGCCTCCGCGGAGCTAATTTACGACGAGAAACAGGTCACAAACTCCAACATTTCCATAAGTCAGACAGGGCTCGACGAGCTTCGGGCAAAAGACGACGCCACATACGATTACATTAAATCAAGATGCGGCGATAACGGGCTATTGGTGCGCTTTTCCGCCAGCGGCACACGTACATACGTTTGGCTTAGCGACGACTATAAATTGTCCGCCACCTTCGACGCGGCAAATATATCAACCAATATAACCGGCGGTCCGCGAATATAACCTCGTGAAAATTAACACTTAGAGTGATTTCATCGGCACTTTCTTGTTAATGACCACTTTCCGCGGCAAAATGAGTGGTAGCTTTCTGCGACAGTATGATTTATTAAAGAGCTTTCCCTAAATTTAGTTTTGCCCCTGCCGCTTTAACCGCTCCGTCAACCACTTGCTGTGGCGCGGAAACGGCATGACCGGGCGCGGGCGCAATTTCTTTTTGATGTCTGATTTCCGCCATGGTTCCGTGTAAAGTTGCTTGCCCCCGTTCGCCGCCCCTATCGGCTATGCCCTCTTTTACCCGCATAGTTTCACCTCTTTTAGTCTTCATGAACTCATAATGACTGTCCCGCATAAGAGTGCAATCATCTATGAATTTTTCTACACTTTCAGCGCACGTCGCACGCATTTCGGGATTTTCTCCGTGCGCAGATTTTATGGCTTGAAGCACGTTTTCCACCCTGTCCCCAATGCCCTCTTTTGTCAGAAATTCATCACCTTTCGGCGTATTTCCCGTTTCCCACGCGTACCCGCTTGTGTAGGAGGTCAACGAATACAAATACTCCTTGACATTTTCGGGCGTCGGATTCCGCACTGCCGCGCCCTCTTGCGCAATAATCCGCTCCCGATGCAAACGTTTATACTCGGGAACATTCACCTTGACTATGGGCACACTCAAGTCGGGTCCGCCCAACTCTTGAGCGGCTTGCCTGTGCGCATCGTTCACCTCGGGTGAAAAGCACAACACGCAATTAGGCTTTATTTTATCGCCGTTCGCCGCTTCCCTGTAAATCACAAACTCGTTATGTATGTATATTGTCCGCTTGGATGTTTCCGAGGACGTCATATAATCCATTCCGCCTTTTGACGTGAGGAAACGGCTGTTATCCTTGCCCTGCGAGAAAACATCACGCGGTGCGGACATAGCAAATTGATCCGGGCTGATTTCCACGAACCCCAACTTTACCACCTCCGCGTTATTCTCGCCGCGGTCGGCATGCCCCATGTTGTAATTCGTCACCAAAGACGTGCATAAGTAGGACTTTCCGCGCTCACGACCGTCAAAATCCGCCACCGTCCCTCCCCCGCCATAGGCATTGAGCGTGTGGTTCAAAATAGAGAAATCTTCGCCGTTTAGCTGCAATACTTTAACTCCGGAGACCTCGTCTATGCTCCTGTCTTTGATTGCGTCAAGGTTCGTCAGGCTCGCCTTTAATTCTTGCCCGTACAGCCCCCGAATATCTTTTTCCATGGTGAAAAGATTTAGTCCACTGTGCAAATTCCCGCTTTTGAAGTCAGCCATCGTCTTTTCCGCCATTTGGGTCAATTGCGCCAAATCGGTCATTTCATTGATTCGCTCCCATTCGGCAACCACGGGTTTGAATTCACCCACCGCCTCCCTGCCGATTGCTTTTTCTATCTCTCCGAGCTTTTTGCTGTCGATATGGTGTTTTAAGTAATATGAAATAGTATCCCTTAATTCTTTACGGTCAAAATCGAACCCCGCATAGTCGCATCCATACTTCAAGGCGCAGATAATATTCTTGCAAGCCTGCACTTTCGCCCGCTCCGTCCCAATGAGCGTCTTTTCTTTCATGCGGCTCGCCCATGTATCGGTTAAATCCGCAAGTCCGCCAACGTTTTTGACTTCTTCATACCCTTTTAAGTTCAGCTTCATAAATATTTGCATGTTGCTCCGCTCCGCAGGAGAAAGGTTGTCTCTGCCCAAAAATTCGGTCATAACCTCCTTATTGCTGTTAAACCTATCGGTGACCACACGAAACAGATTCTCATTGAATTTTTCCATGGAGCCGCCGAGTTTTTTATACGTGTCAACGATATTTTCCAACGACGTTTTTTCTAACGCGTCGTTCAGCTTAAATTTAAGCTTAGGAGCTTCCACATATTTCAGCAGAATGTCCACATTTTTTGCGCCAATCAAATCCCGTGCTTTTTGGGAATACAGCTCGGAATTTCCGCTTTTAAGAATACCAAACCCATATTTGGCGACAGCCTGCTCAGCAAATTCGCCGTGTCGGATGCCATAAACCGCAAATACAGCGGATTTATGCCGCTCCATGAATTGCTCGTAGGCTTCTTTTTGCTCCCCGAACGCTGATTCATACATGCGGGTCAAGAGCTTCTTCATATCAATCGTGCCTTTTAAGCCCGCATATGCGCCTTTTCCTGTAATCACACTTTCGGCAATCGCGCGGCAGTTTGCAAAATTCAGCATATGATAAGTACCCTCCGACAGCCGTTTTATGTTGACGCGGAAGGCCCTTTTGTCCTTAATATTTGCATGAATTCTATTCCACATCGGTAGCTTTTCATTAATAAAATCAACCGCGTTTCCGCCACGCTTGACAATCCCCGTTCCTATCTCCCTTAAAGCGTTTTTCGCCACATAGCCAACGCTCCCGCGGATTTTTGCAAAACCGTCAAAGATGTTTTGTCCCTTTTCGGGCTCCTTGCGCTTATATCCTTTCTTTTCAGCAGCTGTCGCAAATGTCGGATTATCAAACAAATAGTTATGCGCCCTACCCAAATATTCTCCATGCCAATCCAGGAATTTATTCGATATTTCCGCGTCAAATAATTTGTGCGGCAAACGGCATAACAATTCATTTCTATCCCCCTGCTCCTGCTTCACGACAGCTTTCAGAATTACCGCTTTTTCCGCTTGCATTTCCTGCGGCAATTTATAAAACGGCATGTTGACACCTATCGCTTCAAGCGCACCGTCAACGCTGTTTAGGTTCGTATTTTTTATTTGCCCAAGCCATTCCTGCATACGCTTTTCTTCGGATTGCCGTATTTCAGGCGTAAACGCCTCCTCCGCGAAATAATAGACAGAATCCGCCCACTTCTGATACAGTTTTTCCGCAAGCTCGGGGTTTGTAACGATTATTCGATTCTCCGGATTCCCTTGATCCAGATTACCCGCTGCAAGAACACTCGCAAACTCATCAAAATACATGCTGTTACGGGGGTCATTTAAGGTATCAGAAAAAACGCCTAAATTGCCATTGGCAATCAACAGCTGATGTTCAAATCTGTCAAAATCATTTTTGCTTTTTAACCACATGACTCATCACCTCTGCTTTTCCCCACCCAATGGCTGAAATCCGCACTTGCTTCAACTATTTGCCATGTGTGCATTCGCCTTTTTTGCAAATGGGCATAACTCACCCATTCTATTATAATAATAGCACTTTTTAAGCTTGCCGTCAATGGGGAAACATTAATAGAGTGTTAAGTTTTTGTAAAGAAACCGCCGTGTAATGTTAGGAATACTCCCTAATTCGGATTACATACGCGCTGTCATCCCTGTGATTTACGCTGTTTTATCCATAATTTCCACAGCCCATATCCCGCTGCCACACCTAAAATATTGAGTATGTAGTCGTCAATATCCGCCGTTCGTCCTATGAAATACTGAATGGTTTCGATGGTAATTATCATAATTGTGCCGATAGCGAGTGTTTTCCACAATGAGCGGAGGTTCCGCCACAGCAACGGCAGAAAAAGCCCAAACGGGACGAATATCAGAATATTGGCGAGTATATTTATAACCGTCACCTCGTCGAACAGCCCAAAACCCATAATAAACTTCGATATGCTTTTAAACGGCACAAGGTTTGTGGGGAGTTTTTCGCCTATTTCATAAAAAAACATTTTGCCGCTCACAAAAATCCAACGGGGGATTATGGTCTGCGAGACGATAACCGTCATATATTCCACGAATAATAAAAGCAAAATCTCGCGCCGCCAATCGATTTGTGCGTCTTTCTTTTTTACCCACAACCACCGCAGCACCGCGTATATTACAGTGACAAAAACGCAATATTTGAGCGCGTCTGATATAAATCGCAGCGTCATTTACATCGACCCCTCAATCTTTCCAATTCCACCATTTTAATTTTTCCGGGTCATCTATGCGCTTTTCCGCAAATGCCACCGCCAAACGGTAGACGTATAAACAACATCTGTCGACCTTGCAGCCTTGAAAAATACAATCTTTTTCGTAAATTACCTCCGGATTTTGCCCGACTAAATCTTCAACGCAATTATACCCAATATGTTTCAGGTGCTGCTCCATATTTTTACCTATTCCCGGTATAATTGTTAGCGGCTCCGCCATGCAATCACTCCTTATGTGCCGTAATTATCGTATAACTTCGGGCGTTTATCGTGATAACGCAATTATCGACATAAACGTACCAATTTTTGCCTTTGCGCTGCATTTTGTCGATATTTTCAAGCAATTCCTTCACTTTTATGCTCCCTCAAACAATTTACTTCCATCTCGATAACTCGCGCAACCCACAATTACTAAAATTCCTTCCATATAATAAGAATATAACACATTATCAAACAAATTGCAACCTTTTTCGCGGACAAAATTCGCAGTTGTACGTTTTTCGCAACAAAAAAGCCGTCAAATGACCTATCTTATTCATTATTCATTTGCTTGCCTGCAGAGTTTTCCGTCAAAAATGAAACTGCATCAAATTCCCAAATGCATTTATTGATTTTGGAGTGGTTTTTAACGCAAAAAAGGAGTTTTCACCAAACTCCCAAATACATTTATTTCTTTTTAGGTGGTTTTAAACCGCAAAAAGGTGGTAGTGAGTAAGTTTGCGTAAAGACGGCGCGTTTACAAGCCGTTAGCAAACGCGAACGTGCCTTTTTGCGGAGAAGGAGGAGCAAGGGAGCGGGCGGATGTTTTCTTTTGCGTACAAAAGAAAACGGAGCAAAGCGGACTTTGCTCCTCCTTGGCGGAGAATGAGAGATTCGAACTCTCGCGCCGGGATTCCCCGACCTAACGGTTTAGCAAACCGTCCTCTTCAACCAACTTGAGTAATTCTCCACAAGTTTTTATGAACTTTTATCTATATTATTTATACATTAAGTATACCTTAAGTCCGAACCGGTGTCAAGATTTTTTACAACAAGCTTTTTTATATAATTTTGACAAGCGGAACTGTAATTGATCGGCTCTCATCTGACTTCCCGCGGCGGCAGCGGATTCCAACCCCTATCCGCCATTAATCGTCCAACGCAAATTCCTTCAAACCCAGCGCATGTATATCCTTTTGCGCTATCGTCACTTCAAACACGGTGCCCTCGTCCGTGAATTCCTTCTTTTCCACTTGAGCGGCGGCGTAAATTTTCGCCACCATATCGCTGTTTTCGTACGGAATCAGCAAATTAGCCTTCACGCGTTTGTCGGGCAGCCGCTGCAAAATCCGCGCCAGCAGTTCGTCGATTCCCGCCCCTGTTTTCGCCGAAATCGCGACAGCATCATCACGATTGAGCGCGCCACTCCCTCCGTCATCCTCCGCGCCACTCAACAAATCCGCCTTATTATACACCTTCAGCACGGGCTTCCGCTCGGTGTTCAGCTCGCCAATCAGCGCATCCACCACCTGCTCATGCCCCTCCCGCTCCGCCGAAAATGCGTCAATCACGTGCAAAATCACATCGCACAGCATGGACTCCTCCAGCGTGGAGCTAAACGCGCGTACAAGATGGTGCGGCAGCTTGCGAATAAACCCCACCGTATCTATAAAAATCACCTGCGCGCCGTCGGGCATGGTCAGCTTGCGCGCGATGGGGTCGAGGGTTGCAAAAAGCATGTCTTTCGCCGTCGTATTCGCGTTTGTGAGGGCATTGAGCAGGGTCGACTTGCCCGCGTTGGTGTACCCCAAAAGCGCGACTTGCTGCGCCCCGTCCTTCGTGCGCGAACGCCGCATGGTGACGCGATTTTTCGCGACCTCGTCCAGCTGCTCCTCCAACGCGGAAATGCGCTTGCGGATGCGTCGACGGTCAGTTTCCAGCTTAGTCTCGCCCGGTCCACGCGCCCCGACACCCACGCCCGCCCGCGAAATCCCCTCGTCCAGCGCACTTCCTGCAAGCCTCGGCAGCATGTACCTCAATTGCGCCAGCTCCACCTGCAGCTTCCCCTCGTTGCTCTCAGCGCGGCTCGCAAAAATATCCAAAATCAGGCAGCTTCGGTCGATAATCGGCACACCCAAGCTCCCGTTCAAATTGCGCGTCTGTATGCCCGTCAGCTCCTCATCAAAAATCGCGACATCAACGGCATTTTGTCTAATAAACTCCGCCACCTCGTCCAGCTTGCCCTCGCCGATGTACGTCGCCCCCTCTGGCGCGTGACGATTTTGCACAAACGTGCCGACAACCTCCAGCCCCGCCGTCTCCGCAAGGTCGCCCAGCTCGCTCATGGACTCCTCCGTCGTATCCCGCATGCGGTCGCGCAGCCCCAAATGCACCCCCACCAAAACCGCTTTATCCCGCTTGTCCTGCATATCCATAAAATTATCCTCTCCGCTCGTTATTCCCGCCAACTCCGCTACTTTCGTCAAGCGCCTTGGTGATTCCAATAATAAATAGTTCTTGACGGGAAATCTATGCTTTCATTTTTTACCGAATTATTAAATAGATTCTCATTCGTTTTATATCTTTCAAACATCGCAATATTCTCGCCGAAAAACTTCAGCGGAATATCGCCCCTATTATATTGAACATCCACAAAAATGCGGTCATCCTTCTCCGGCACGTGTGTGTATGCGAAGAAAACATCTCCTTCTTTTGTATAGGGGAAGCCCGTTATTAATAAACCACAATATAATTTATCATTATTGTCACCGATTAAGATACCGGTCGGCGTTAATAGAAACATTTTATCGTAATTGAAAGCTTTAATCCGCGGACTCTCGTTCAAAAAGCTTCGATATTCCAAATACTTAGACAGCTCCGCTTTATAATCGACATCATCGGCAAAAACATCTTTCAAGGTAATTTGCTCGCCTGTGCGCGCGTCAAAATTCATCCCGAAGCGGTATAACGCGTGATGAACCACCACCCCTTGAGCCATCCTCTCAACTCTTTTATCCGGGACCGAAAAATCTATAGAATAGGCAATTATATTATTAAAAGCATATCTGCATACGCCAATAGTCATATCATTGCCACCGGGATTGTAGATGCTGCCATATTCACCGTTAGGCGCTATTCCGTACACAATTTCGTAATCATCGAGAATATCGTCAGTATCAATTAATTCTCCTACGCGGTCCTCTTTCAGTTTATATATTTCAACGCCGTACCTATCGGGATTTTTAGCAATATCATTAACCTTATCTATAACTTTCCGCCCTATACCGCTTGCTATTGCGGAGTCTTTCAACGGCACGGGATTTTTATACAAATAAGTCTTAACCTTTCCGTACTTATTATCGACGCTGCCTTCCACGTGAGGAGCGTAGATGTCTATATCGTATAAATAGATGTGATCATTTACAAAATAATCAGAAAGCCCCTCCGCCTTTTGCAATATAAATTCTTTGGGTTGGACTATCGGCGATTTATACTTATATTCTATTTGTTGCGCGTTGTTTGCCGACGAATCGGGTGTCTCTACAGGTGCCGTATCATTAGTGCCACAGCCCGTCAGCGCAATAACAAACACGGCTGTTAAAGCCACTTTATTAAATTTTAACATATCCCGCCTCCTCGACAACCGCCTTCCCCTCGTCGGACAAAACCAGTTGCATGAATCGGCGCGCGAATGAATTTTGCGGTTCATCCGCCCGAATCACAACGTAATATTGCGCAACAAACGGATATGTGCCATTGGCAAAATTCGCGGGGTTAGGCTGGACGCCGTTTATCGCGAGCAACTTCGTATTTTCCTTGATATATTGCACATCGGTGAAGTAATAATAAGAATAGCCTATCGAATATTTAGAATTCTCATAATTAGCGATAACGTCCACCAATCCCTGCATCGACTCGGCAAGCTCCGTAACCATGTTGTCGATTTCCGTCTTACCCATGACTAAATCCAGCATTCCGTCCTGCGACCCGCTATTTTCGTTCCGCTGATACGCAATGATTTTGGCATCGTCGCCGCCGACATTCTTCCAGTTCGTAATTTTTCCGCTATATATATCGACGATTTGCTGCTTGGTTAAGGATTTAACGGGGTTGTCTTTGTTGACAAGAAAAACGAGACCGTCACGCGCAATGGGTTGGCTTTCCACTTCGACATCGACGTGTTGGTATACCCCCGCGCTCGGACTCGTGGTAAAAATAATATCCTTTTTAGCTCCTCTTAAAGCGTCAAAAGCGAGATAGGTTCTGTCGTGTTTCAGATTTTCGTCAATTTCGTCCTGTGTCGCGCCGGTAGTTTTTAGCGCAAATAACTGCGTTAGGGGCAGCGTCACAGTTGAGCCGCTTACCCTCTGAAAATCGGCTATGTTAAACCTTGTCGCAAGCGCAATCGGAGTAGCGGCAGCAGACGATGTCACGTTCGGGCTTTCCGCAATTTGTTGAGTGCCGGACTTATTCCACTGAACAAAATAAACATAAGCCCCTATCGCCACAATCGCGACCGCAATAATCGTAATTACAATTGATTTTTTCATTGACCTCGCCCCCGTATAAAAGCCATCCAATATCCAAATTCCTCACGCCTGCCGCTTGCCCGCGCGCCCCGGCGAAACAAGGGGGATTTTCCCCTCTTTGCACAGCGGACACTCTGCCGCCTCGTAGGACTCCACTTTCGTGCTATACACCGCTTTAAACGGTACGCCGAAGTCAATTTCGCCCGCGGTGCGGTCCACAATCGCGCCCACTCCCACGACGTTTCCGCCCGCCGCGCGCACCACCTCCATCACCTCGCGCACACTGCCGCCCGTCGTGGTGACGTCCTCGACTACCAGCACGTTTTCGCCGCCTTTGAGCGCGAATCTCTTCAGCCGCATCTCGCCGTCGACCCGCTCCGCAAAAAAGTCCCGCACGTCCAGCTGCCGCGCCATTTCATAGCTCATAATCACCGCGCCAACCGCCGGACCAACTACCACATCAATCGGCACATCCGCCCATTTCGCCGCCAGCTCCGCGCACAATACCTTCGCCACCAACGGCGTACAAAAAATATTGGCGCATTGCATGTATTTATCGCTGTGCCGCCCGCTCGTGAGCAAAAAATGCCCCTCCAGCAGCACGCCGTTCCGCTTGAGGATTCCCTCAATTTCCCTTTTATCCACGCTAACAACCCCTTCCCCCTAACTATATACAATTTTTACTCATTTGTCAAGAGGTACCCACGGACGTCTCCGAACGCCAAAAAAGCGTCCTTTTATTACAGAAACATTGCGGGGGCATTGCAAATACATTGCGCATCCTTTAATTTTCTGTTACATTCCCCCTTTATCGACATTTTGCTTGTATAATATGAAGTAGGGGAGTCTGCGGATTTGTTTCCTCGGGAATATTCTGCTCCAACGCATTACGGCTCTTGCGAAAAACGGTCGCCACCCCGGCGGATTCAATCTCCCCACGGCTCCTCAATAAAATTTTAAGGATGTGATTAGATGTTAAAAAAAGTTGTAACCCTCTGCCTCCTATTCTCCCTCATGATTACAGGGGTACTATCGTTTTTCCCCTCATTAAGCAACTCGGTTCAGGCTCCGAATTTCGCGCAGGCGGCTTCCGCGGACTTCAACGGCAAATTTTTCATCAACAAGGATTTTTCCGGTTATAAAGCATCGGACTATTCTTTGGTCAAAACAACGATATACAGCTCCGCGGACATGGAATCGGCGAACATTCCGCTTTCCACATGGGCAGCTCCCGCGGACCAGCTCAAATACTGCTCGCAAAACGGCTATGTGCCTTCCGGTACCACCGTTTACAACGTAACCATCCACTACACTTATGCGGGTCAGAATCAATATGAGCGACTGGGGTACGGCGTGTCGGGCGCATACAAGCAGGTTTGGTCTACGTCCGCCACCACCTTCAACAGCTCGACTCTCGCGTATAATGAGCCCGTATCCGCCTCGCTTCCCGCTTCCGACGTCGGCTCAAAGGGCACCGGCACAGTTTCATCGCCCTACTTCCCCGGGATTCAGGCAGCCGCGCCCACTCCAACGCCCACCTCCGCGTCGCAAAGTTCCATGCCCGGCACCGGCAAATTCTTCTTCCGCACCACCGGCGCAGCTGAACACTTCCAATCATTATACGTCGGCTCGCAATTGGCGGGTACAATCGCCGCGTACGACTGGCAGACAGGGGCATCGCTGGGGTATTCCACACCAATGTACTACCTGTACGTGCAGACGAATACGGGGCAGAACGACTCATCGCTGAGCTATGTCGTCGACGGAAGTACAGGGCATTTCGTCAACATTTTCACCACGTCCGCTACCTCCACCTCGCAGTCCTATTGGGTGACGTCCGTCAACTCGACAAACGGGCTGTACCTCTCCCACTTATCCTCGAACGGCTATTCGACATACCTCGGCAACGGCTCGCTTTCCAACCCGTATTCCTTGGGACAAAGCGCACCTGCAGTGACTGCCGCGCCCAATCCCAGCCCCACCGTCGGGACGCCGTCAAACATAACATACTCCTCGCTGACCTATGCCGGCTATTTATACGCACCATCCACTCCGACGGGCGCAACCTTAACGCGCTGGGAATACAAAACCACGTCAAACGGAACGTGGTCCGATACCGGTTCCAACAACTCATATTACGCGCCTTCCGTCACGGAGTTTGGCTACTTCTTCCGAATCCGCTATGACGCCCTTTCAGGCTATCAAGGCGGACCCGTGTATACAGCGCAAGTTGGTCCGATAACAGTTCCTCCGACACCCTCACCGACACCTTCACCCTCACCGACGCCTTCACCGACTCCATCACCCACACCGTCACCCACTCCGTCGCCCACTCCGTCTCCGACACCTTCACCCACTCCGTCTCCGACGCCTTCACCCACTCCTTCGCCCACGCCTTCACCAACTCCATCACCGACGCCATCTCCCACACCGTCACCTACACCCTCACCAACTCCTTCACCTACACCATCTCCCACTCCATCTCCGACTCCGTCGCCCTCTCCCATCCCAAAATACAACGTATCATTCAACACAAACGGCGGCGCACCCACCCCCCCAACTCAGCTCATATCGCTGAACGGACTCGTACAAAAGCCGACAAGTCCGCTCAAGGCGGGGCTAACCTTCGCGGGCTGGTTCACCAACAACTCATTCGTAACGCTGTGGAATTTCACCTCCAACGTCGTGACCGGGGCGATGACCCTGTACGCGCGGTGGATTTCGGAAATTTCCGTGGACGTGATTCCCGACCAAATATTCACGGGCGGTCCGCGGGAACCCGCAATAATCGTTCGCAGCGGCTCGGACGTCCTGAAGAAAAACGTGGATTACACGGTGGATTACGGCAATAATTCCAACATCGGCAAGGCGACGGCGGAGATACGCTTTATCGGGAATTATTTGGGGACGGAGCCTATTGCGGTGCAGTTTAACATCATTGTAAGCTCGCCGACTCCCACACCCACCTCGAACGTTTCGCCCACGCCCACCTCGAGCGTTTCACCCACGCCCACCTCAAGCGCACAGCCTACACCTACGGGAAGCCCGTCTCAACCGTCGGCTCCGTTATTGTCCCCCTCGCCAACCGGCAACTCCACTCCGACGCCCACGAACAACGGCGGCGGCAACGGCGGCAGCAGCGGCAAAGCGACCCCATCACCGTCTCCGACAGCGGCAAATCCGAGCCCGACCTCCAACAAGCCCTCCATACTTTTCGACGATGTGTACGGGCATTGGGCGGAGGACGAAATTTACGACATGGTGGAGCGGGGCATCGCGGAAGGCATGGGCGACGGCACATTCGCCCCGAACAGGGCAATAACGCGGGCAGAAATGGTGAAAATGCTCGCGATTATGAGCGGCGACCCACTCGGCGGACGCGAGCCGTTTTTGGACGTGTCGATTGGCGACTGGCACGCGCCATATATCGCTTGGGGCTGGAATAAAGGGGTCGTTAAGGGCTATGACGCCATAACCTTCTCGCCGAACCAAACGATTACACGGCAGGAAATGATAACGATGACCGCGCGATATTTGCAGTATAAGGGCATAATCCTGCCCGAAGCAGATGTAAATTTCGAGTTCGCGGACAAAGCTAACATCAGCGATTGGGCAGCGGACGCCGTGGAGGTTGCGAGGAAAACCGGGCTTGCGGAAGGCTTTTACGAGACATTCGGACGCCGATTCTTCTACCCGAACGAATACGCAACCCGCGCAGAAGCTGTGGTAATCCTACTTCGCATATTAAGCTAATCTCTCAAAAAATCCGCAAATGCGGCAGTGCAATACCTCGACCAAACGAATACCAACCCACGTGGAAGCTGTGGTAATCCTACTTCGATATTACATTAATCTCTCAAAAAATCCACAAAAATTCGCAAATGCTGCAGCGCAACGCTCCGACCGACCGAATACCAACCCACGTGGAAGCTGTGGTAATCCTACTTCGCATATGACATTAATCTCTTTAAAAATCCGCAAATGCGGCGGCTCAATGCTCCGAGGCTTGTTGCAAAGCGGGATTTCAGCTGAATTTTCACGCTGAACCCGCGATGCCTCGGCTGCGTTGCGTCCCCGCATTTTCTTTTTTAAGACCTAACAACGCCGCCGCTTGAGATTTTCCGGTTGCTAATCCCGCTCATCTATTAAACTGCCTGAACTTATGTAGAACCAAAGAAGTATGAACCTAAATCACTTTAATAATTTTTATTTCATCACAATATATTTCCATATTTCCCAAATAAAAACTTTCTCTGCCGTCATTTTCGTCAGCAGGGTTATATTGGTCAATAAAACCGCTTATGGTTTCACCATTTTTAAACGTTACAGTTACATTTTTTTCTTCATATTGTAACCAATCCATATTTTTTCCTCCTTATGCGGGTTTTTTCGTGATTTTCGCCTCAATTTTCGGCTCCGACGCAAAATCAAGCCCTTCCCATCCGTACTTTTCGTTGCGCATAATGCTTTTTTTCTGTTTATGTCTTGACATTTGCCCCAAATAATGTTATAATGAATGTGTAGGAAATAGAGGCTTCGGCTTATGGTTTTACCGCAAAAGGGTGATAGTGAGCAAGTTTGCGTAAAGACGGCGCGCTTGCAAGCCGTTAGCCAGAGGGGTCCCCGCAAACGCTTGCGTTTGTGGTGAAGAGGAGGAACAAGGAAGCGTACGGATGTTTTCGAGCGATTTTGCTCGAAACCGTAGTAAGCGACCTTCGCTCCGACGAGGAGTGTGTACAATATGGATATGCTTTCGGCTACTGAAACCTTGCAAAACGAGGTAAGCGCCGGCGCGGGAGAGCTATCGCGTGTTATTCGTGTCGGCGGCGAACATTTGGCGTCCGCAATTGAATCGCCAAAGACCTCGTCGACGGAAATTCTTGCAATTTCCAACACATTGATAAGCGATATATCGCGCACGGCAAACCGCTTGTCCTCACGCATAAACGAGCTCGCGGACCAAACCGTCGCGCGGCAGGAACCCAACGCGGAGGATATTTCGTCGTCAGTGAGCCACTCGCTGGAGAAACTAATGGAAAACGTCAGCGCGACCATCATAAATATTAAAGACGTCGTACACAACACTTTAAAGAATTTTATCGAAAATTAGGAGGGGATTAACATGGCTAAGGAACCGAATCAAAAAACAAGAGCTACTCTCGCGGAATCTGTGCGCGGGCTTACTTCTTCGCTGTCCGAGCGGGTTTCCCAAATATTCAATTCCATGTTCAAAACAATAAGCTATGCGGGGCGCGAAAGTGTGCGTAATAAAACCGCTAAGTTTCAAAATGGCGGCGGGCGCAAGGGCGATATACAGAATATTCCGCCACAAGCCCGCTAACAGGCTGAAGACTTTGTCTTCAGCCTCACAAGGGGCACCGAGGTTCCCCTTGTGTTATCCCCTCCGCAATTTTCCGCGCTCCGCGCATAAATGCGCTCACCGCACGAAAAATTAGCGGTATCGCTTCGGCGAAATGAATTCGCCTTCGCGATGGGATTTCAACTAAAACCCCTTTCAGGGAAGTTTTTTTACAGTCCAAACCCGTGTTCCTAATGCGGGCTTACAGCAATATAGTTTAATAAGCCGTTTCCAAACCGGGACGGCTTTTTTGCGTCTATCCCGCTGTCTTTTTTTCAATCAATTTCCCCAAACACGCGTCGCCGTCAGAAGTCACACCGAAAATTTGCACCTTCACGGTCTCTCCCTTCGCGGGTCGGCATTTCGCCCTATTTTTCCGCGTTTTCAGCGTGCGCATTTTTATAGCAGTAAAGTCCTTAATTTGTGAAGCCGCGAGCTTAATTATGCAAGTAACAAGCTTAACTTTTGTGTAATTCCGCGTGTATCCCCCGTCTTTTTCTATGATTATCTCTTCCGTCCTGCCCGCTTGCGCCGCAAGAAACTCCGCCCTCGTCTTTGCCGCGACTTCACGCATGATGCCCGCACGCGCCCTTTTCACCTCATTGCGCACCTCGCCGCCATGTTTTGCAAGAAAGTCTGCCTTCCCCGCCGCCGTGATTTTCCGCGCAGAATAAGGGAAAACATGTATTTTTCCGAATCCGCACTTCCGCACGTTCGCCAAACTTTCGGCAAACTCCGCGTCCGTCTCGCCGACAAACCCCACAATAACATCGGTCGTTATACAACTATTCGGCATTTTCCGCAATTCTTCCACTATATGCCGATATTCCGCAAATGTGTACTTCCTCCCCATTCGCCTCAACACGGAATCGCTTCCGCTCTGCAAAGAAACATGGAAATGTGGGCACAATTTCGGCTGTTTTAGCAACTGTGCTATGAACCCGTCATTTAAATCGTGCGGCTCTAACGAACCCAACCGAATCCGTTCTATGCCCTTTATTTCGGCAATTTTCCCGACTAACTGCGGCAAACGCGCCTCACCGTCCGCATATGACGAGATGTGAATCCCGACAAGCACAAGCTCGGAAAACCCGCTGTCCGCCATGGTTTTTGCCTCATCCAGAACCTCGCTCATCGGACGGGACTTCTCTCGACCTCTCGCATGTGGAATAATGCAATATGTGCAAAAATCATCGCAACCATCCTGTATTTTCAGCACCGCGCGCGTCCTTTCGTGCAAACCACCGATATCCTCTCCGCGATTTGCAAAGAACGGCGCATCTTCCGCAAAAGACATGCGCTCCAACACCCTATTTACAACCTCATCCTTGTCGCTCGTACCGCAAATTACGTCCGCCATTGCCCTAATATCCCGCATTTTTTCATTCCGTTTTATTGCATTTTCCGCCGACTCCCCTTGCTTCCTCAACACCTCTGCGTAACACCCCACCACGCCAATAATCGCCTCCGGATTCATGCGTCGCGCCGCGGCAACCGCCTTCCGCGACTTCGCGTCACTCAAAGACGTGACGGAACACGTGTTAATCACATACACGTCCGCCACCTCGCCGAACGGCACAATTTCAAACCCGCGCGCCATAAAATCCCGCATTATACGCTGCGTTTCATACGCATTGACCTTGCACCCCAAAGTATAAAAAGCCGCTGTCATCCCCGATTCCCCCATCCCCCCGCAAACTTGTCGTCCAATATTACCTCATGCAGAAATAATCCGTGGGGAGGGAGCGTTATGCCCGCTTTTGTGCGGTCGCGCCCCTCAATTATCCGCGGAATTTCGGCTGGATTCAATCTGCCGTTGCCGCACTCCACCAGCGTCCCCGCGATTATGCGAACCATGTTATACAGGTAAGAATCGGCATTTATGCGTATTTCCACCATTTTCTCCCTCTTATCCGCCACGCGCACGTCCAGAAAATTGACCGTGCGGACGTGATTTTCCCGACGTTCCCCTCTCGCCGTGAAACATGAAAAATCGTGCTTTCCAATTATATTTTTCGCCGCCTTGCGCATTAATTTGACGTCCAAGGCGTACGGAAAATGGAACGAGTGCCCCGCCTTGAACGGGTCGGCGATTCTCTCGTTGTTTATGCGGTAAATATACGTTTTGCTCCTGCAATTAAACCGCGATTGAAACTCATCGTCCACCAAACGCGCCGCCAACGCACTAATATCCCGCGGCAACCACGAATTCAGCGCGTACGGAATGTTATTTATCGGCACAGACACCGCGGTTTGGAAGTTGCAAATATACTCCCGCGCATGGACCCCCGCGTCGGTGCGGCTACACCCAAAAACCTTCTCGACATCGCCAAAAATCCGCTTGCAAGCGGCAAATACCCGCGCCTGAACCGTGTCCGCGTTTTGCTGAACCTGCCAACCATGATAATTAGCGCCGTCAAACGCCAATTTCAGCATTATATTCGTGTTCCCCACCGCCTTTCGCCCGCCGAAGCCACGCTCAAATCATCACCAATCCCGTGATTAACGCCACGCACACCGTCGCCGCCAGCCAGTCCGCCGCCCGCACCCGCAGCCGTATCATAGACGTGCGCCCCTCGCCGCCCCTATAACAGCGGCTTTCCATGGCGACCGCAAGCTCGTCCGCACGGTGAAACGCGCTCACAAACAGCGGAATCAGCACGGGAACCAGCGCCTTTATGCGCTTAATCAGCCCGCCACTCTGGAAGTCAATCCCCCTCGCCGACTGCGCCTTAATGATTTTGTCCGCCTCCTCGATGAGCGTGGGAATGAATCGCAGCGCAATCGTCATCATCATAGCCACATCGTGCGACGGAAAACGCACCCATTTAAGCGGGCGCATCAAGCTTTCCAGCCCGTTTGTGAGCTGTATGGGGGACGTCGTGTATGTGAGCAAAGAGCTGATAAACACTAGCAAAATCACGCGTATCATCATCAGCCCCGCCAGCGTAATCCCCTCGCGCGTTATCCTGAAAATCCACCATTGCGCCAGAATCTCACCGTCGGCGGAAAAAAGGTTGATTATGCAGGTGAAAACGATGAAAAACGCCAGAGGCTTGAGCGTTTTTAGGTATAGTGAAATCGGCACGCGCGCCAGCAACACCACCGCCAGCACGAATCCCGATAAAATGGCGTATTCCACGGCGTTTTGCGCAATGAGGCACGCGGAAATCATCGCCGTCATGAGCGCTATTTTCATGCGCGGGTCCATTCTGTGTATCACGGACTCACGCGGGAAATATTGACCTAACGTTATATCTCTTAACATGCCGCCTCCTTGAGTTTTTCCGTTGCCTGCTCCACCGTCCAGCAATCGTGATACCCCAAACGCCTCATAAGTTGGGCTATTTCGGGGATATCCAGCCCCATTTCCAGAAGCTCATCTTCGTGCGAAAATACCTCCGTAACCGTCCCGATATGCGCCACTTTCCCGTCGCGCATCACCAAAATACGGTTGCAGGTCCGCGCTATTTCTTCCATAGAATGCGACACCAAAATAACGGTCACGCCGTGCTCTCGGTTAAGCGTGAGAATCGTGTCTATAAGGTGGTTTTTCGCGCGAGGGTCCAGCCCCGCCGTCGGCTCGTCAAAAATAATCGTCCCCGGCTCCATGGCAAGTATCCCCGCAATCGCTATCCGCCGCTTCTGCCCGCCCGACAAAAAATGCGGCGATTTCTTCATGATTTCCGCGGGAATATCCATAATTTCCGCCGTTTTTGCCACGCGCCGCTCAAGCTCCTCGCCGCCCATGCCCATGTTCGCGGGACCGAACGCGATTTCCTTGTAGACGGTCTCTTCAAAAATCTGATTCTCGGGATACTGAAAAACCATGCCTATCTGCGGCAAAACCCGCTCCACCTTGTTGCCCTCCACGCGCACCTCGCCCTTAGTCGGCGTGAGCAGCCCGTTCATAAGCTGCACCAACGTACTTTTTCCGCTACCCGTATGCCCGATTATCCCCAAAATCTCGCCCTTTTCCACAACCAGGTCGACGCCCGCCACCGCCTCTTTTTCAAACGGCGTGTCCTTGGAATAGGTATATGTCACGTTTTTCAGCTCAATCATGCGCGACAACCCTCTTTCTGCAAAATTGCGGCAGCTTCGTCAACCGTAAGCGCGACCTGCTTGCCCAAATTGCTCATTAACTGCGCTATTTGCGGCAATTCCAGCCCCGCCCGCGTTAGCACCTCCGTCCGGGCGTACACCTCGCGCGGTGTGCCGCTCATTGCAATTTCGCCGCTGTTCATGATGATTATCCGCTCCGCCAGCGTCGCCTCGTGCATATTGTGGGTGATAATCACTATGGTGAACCCCCGCTTATGCAAGCTTTCCAGCGTGTTTAGCACACTTTTCCGCCCCCGCGGGTCCAGCATTGCGGTAGGCTCGTCCAGCACAATACACGACGGCTGCATCGCAAGCACCCCCGCAATCGCCACCCGCTGTTTTTGCCCGCCGCTAAGCAGATGCGACGCATGTTTAGCGTATTCTCTCATGCCGACAACGTCCAGCGCATCGTCGACCCGTCGGCGAATTTCCTCCGGGGGTACCCCCAAATTTTCCGGCGCGAAGGCGACATCCTCCTCCACAACGCTGGAAACTATCTGATTATCGGGGTTTTGGAACACCATCCCCACATTGGAGCGCACGTCAAAAACCCGCGATTCCTCCGCGGTATCAATCCCGTCAACGACACATTTGCCGTCCGTCGGCGTCAGGAGCGCGTTAAAGTGCTTGGCGAGAGTGCTTTTCCCGCTCCCGTTATGCCCCAAAATCGCCACAAATTCGCCCTTTTTAATGTGCAGGCTGACGCCCTTTAAAGCCTCCACGGACGCCCCCTCATATTTGTACGTAAGGTTCTCGGTTATAATCACGTTGTTTCAACATCTTCTTTCTTGCGTGTCTTTGCCACGAATTCCTCCAGCTTTTCCAGTCCCATCCGCCGCAAAATGGCGAAGTTTTGGAACAGTCTGGTGCCGAACGCCACAATCGCCGCTAAAAACAAGTCCACGCCGATGAGCTTGCCAATGTACGCCAATCCCGCAGCAAGCACCGCGTTGCAGAACAGCCCCGTCACGAAAATTTTCAGCTTAAATCTGTGGTTCATGCTGGCGACGAATCCGCCGAAAATGGAGTCCAACCCCGCGAGAATCGCCACGGCGACATAGGGGGAGTTCGCGCTCGATATGTTGTACGGCAGCCATATTCCCGCCGCAATTCCGATTAGCAAAGCAATTACCTGTATCATTGTGAACCTCCTTGCGGGGCGTCCGCCGCAGACACCGGGACCGCATATTTAAAATCTATCACTCCACTGTAGCGCGGCACTTGCAAATGGTCGCTCTTTTTCAACGCCATCTCAATGCCGTAAAACTCCAGCGCCTTCACGACTCCCCCGGGCATCTGGAGCGCGGTTTCAAGCTGGGTAGGGTCGCCAATCGCGGTAATCACGTACGGCGGCGCATACGGCTGCCCGTTCACCATCACCACTGACCCCACGCAGCGCACATAACTCGTCGCCAGCAGCCGCTCGCCATTGAGCGACAACGCCTCCGCCCCCGCGTTTCGCAGCTCGTTTATCACAAGCAGCAAATCTTGGTCATGAATCAGATACGCGTTGATATTTTCGCCGCTGTCCTTGATTTTGCTGTCGTTCATCGTGAAAACCACGCCCGGACCCTCCACATCGGCAAGCCCCGCGCTGATTTCCGCCTTGCGCAGCTGTTCGGCAAGAAGCTTCGCGCTGTCGGACTGCTCCGCCGCCATGTCCTGATACTGCTCCAGCTGGCTTTTGTACTCCATCGCCTGCTGGAAAAGCCCTTGATTCTTGTCTTTTTCCTTAATAAGGTCGGCAACGAGCGTCTCAACGCGCTGAGCAGACGTCGCGTCCAACTGTGTATTTCGCACCACGCTTTTTATTTGCAACGATATCACAAGCCCCACAATCAGGCAAATAATCGCGATAGCCCCCCGTGCCACGGTGATTTTAAGACCTAAGATTTTTTCCATTTGGCAATCTCCTTTCATATGTGCGGACTGCCCTCGGTCCGCCGGCTTTTCCGCATTTGCCCCGCCTTTTTTAGGGGTCACCACATCGCGAAACGCCCCCGCAAAACACTCTATGTCCGATTCGTTTCCCTAAAATACGACTTGGACCCGCTCGACAAATCCAGCGTCCCCTGCACCTTTTCGGGGAGCTGTTTGCGAATATCCGCCAGCATGTTGAACTTATATTCGAGCTTCTCCACCGTGCCGATTCGCACCGCGATGCCCTCAATTTGGAACTCCATGTCGCCCGCGTTGCTCAAGTCTACCCAAATTATACTACTAAGTAAATTATTTTGCAAGATATTATCAAAAATTTCAACATAATTTTTATGAATTTGTTGCGACTCCGCGCTGAAGAATTCTCCCGTCTGCATGGGGAACTCGACGATTCCGCGCATTTCTACGCAATTTTGCGGCACGGTATCGGCAATTTCAAGAATCTTCCCCTCGCGGTCCAAATAAAGAATCCAATCCCCCGCATACGCGAAGACAATCGGCTCGCGCTCCGTTACGTCCACCCGCAGCACATTGGGGAAACGCCGCGTCACCCGCACCTCCTTTATATAAGGAAACTGCTGAAAAATCGCGCTAATGTTGTCCGTGCCGTACCAATTTATATTTAAACCCGTGAGCCTGTCGCAGACCTCCTGCACCTGTAGCCCCGACGCGGACGTCGCACCGTTTATATCGATTCTTGCGATTTTGAAAAAGGGTGCAAAAAACACAATCCCAAGCGCCGTGCTCACTATCAGCAGAAAAAACATGATGCGGCGGCGGCGACGGTTGCGACGTATGCGTCTTTTATAGTTTATGACCATTCCCTCGTTGGGATTGCGTCTGCGCGCCCGTCTGCGTTTGCGCGCCTCGTCTGAACGCTTAGCGGTCACGACATCATCTCCCATCGAAACGATTTTATCACACAATATTTATTTTGTAAAGCTTTTGTTTAATGACCACCTCGCACCCGCACTAAAACCCCGCGAGAAATATTAAATTTGTGTTACAAAAATATTAAGTTTATGTTACAGAACGATTAAGTTTATGTTACATTTCTTTTTTTTAATAAAAATTATAGCATAATTATAGAAGAATGTGGAAATAAAAAATATTTTTACAAGGAAGAAAAATTTTCCCAAAAAATATTTTGCAACTTGACAAAAAAATATTTTTAGTAATTTAAAAAAATTAGGACTTGATTTTATGTTTAAAAAACTATTGGCAATTTTATTGTGTTTATATTTTTTTCTTTCTGTTCCAATTGTTCCGCTTCCGACCGCAAGTACTGCGTCTTATTATGGTAGTAGTTGTTATTTTGTGCGTGGTTCTTGGCCGTATACATATGATGCTTATCCTCCTCTTCTGCCTTTTTGGGATGTTGAAAGAGCTTATACGACAAGCACAGCTGTTTCGAGCAGTGCTGGGGGCACCCTTTCGGTACCAAACAATAGAATATGGCGGTTGGATATCGACATGAATACGAGCATGGGTCAATGTAGTGTTTATTACTATTCCAGCTCTAATGAAGCATATTATGACGTGTATTCAAGGTCAACAACTATCGGAGTTAGCTCAACAGAACTTTACTACAGACCTACTGGCTACGACATGCAGCTGGAAAATTATTACCGACTTTCCGGAGGGTCAGGTAGATTTGATGATCCATACGCATTTACAAGTAATTTTCCACCGAAAACGAGTGTAGTAAACGAATCTCCTGTGTTAAGTACGACAACACCTATTGTGACGGAACCGATAACAATCTATGCATCTCCGGAAGCAAGCGGCGAAACAAAAGTTTACGAATATAGGATAGGTAGCGGAAATTGGCAGACACTTTCAACGACAACAGCAACTTCGATCACTTACACTCCTTTGATATCCGATGTAGGCTCCACTCTCAGTTTCCGCATAAATTACGATTCTTGCCAACTTTACGTAGGTACAACAAGAGAAAAGAGTACATCTGCCGTTGTCGCCCGCCCTGTTTCAGACGCAACGTATACCCCCGTACTTCCGAGTACCACTACGACGGTCGGTGATTTTTCGGGGACATGTGTAAGTCTTTTTTTATTGATTATCAAGCCTGTTTTCAACATCGACGTTCAAACTCCCAAT
>JAISFC010000048.1 GCA_031263785.1 Clostridiales bacterium
TGTGTTATAATATCCATAGACAAAGCCCTCCGATATGTGTTTGTTTGGTTACTTACATCATATCATTTTTGAGGCGCTTTGTCTTCTTTTTTTGTTACCCTTCTATTGTATCATAACAAATTTTCGCGCGGGGCGGACAAGAAGGGGCGCGAGCGATGGAAATAATTATGAAAAATAGCGGGGAAACGTCCCGTGCGCGGGGGCGAAACGGAGCGGAATTTTGTGTGGCGCAATGTCGGACGCGCTCACTATTGACAAAAGTGCGTAAATGTGGTATAATTAGTTATAAGATGGGGTGTATTATTCCCTTTGTAAGAGGGTGGAAAAATGGTGGACGGGAACATATCGGTGAGAGATGTTATAAAACGCGAGGGCGATTTTGCGGAAAATGCGCCCGTTAATGTTGCGCCGGCGGAGGCTGCTAAGAAAAGACACCGCAAGCAATCTCCCGAAGAAACTTTGGCAGAATGTTTTGATTGGTCTGAATCGCACGGGAGACGCCCTTTGCAGAATGGCGGAGATGAAAAAGAGAAAAGATTAGGGGACGCGCTTGGGGGTACTATTACGAAAAGCATAGAAAGAATCAGAAAAAACGTTCTTGCCGCCGAGTTGGAAGGTCTTACCAAGGCAAAAGAACTTACAGACAGGTTAAACAAGTTAACCAACGGTTTAGCGAAATATAACAAAGATTTCCCTGCACAAGAGCATCGTTCCGCGGCAGAAACGCTCGAAGAGTGTTTTGATTGGTCTAGAAACCACAATGGCAAACGCCCTAAACGCAACAAAGAAGACAAAGAGGAGAACAGATTGGGGTATGCGCTTGTACACACCATTCCCCAAAACATAAAAAACACAAACGATCAGACGCTTAAAGAAAGATTTGAGGTCTATAATAATACACATCCCCGACGGGGAAAACCGGTTGAACAAACATTAGAGGAGTGCTTTAGGTGGTCAGAAGACCACGGAAATGCACGTCCTTCGCAATATGGCGCAGATGATGAAGAGAGCAGATTGGGGATGGCGCTCGCGAGTACTATTCCGACCCGTATAAGAGAACTTGGTGAAAGAGAGCTTGAAAAGCTTAAGGAGCTTGAAGGGCTTGAAGAGGCTAAAAAACCTAAAGCGTTTAAAGAGCTTGAAAAGCTTAGAACGCGTAAAGGAAAGCTTGAAAAAAGGTTTGCGGAATATAACAAAATGTTTCCCGCGCAAGAGAAGCATACCGCGGCAGAAACGCTCAGAGCGTGTTTTGATTGGTCCGAAAAACACAAAAGACGCCCTTCGCAATATGGCGAGAATGAAGAAGAGAAAAGATTGGCGATAGGGCTTAGCACTATTCAGAGATATCTGAGAAACAGCGTAGACAAAGGGCTTGCCGACAGGTTTGCGGTGTATAATACAACATACCCGCCGGCGGTGGAAAGAAGCGCGTTTTTCGCACAATTGGCGTTATATGAGCAATTGGAAGAGATGAGTGACTGTAATTTGGATAAAACCGCGAAAATACCGGAAAGGGGCGCGTTTTTAGCCAATTCTTTGGCGGACAATTTAAAGCAAACCTTTTTCTATCGAGATTATTTGTTCAAAGCGCCGGAGGGCGAGCAATATTACATTTTTCTGCCGACGATGAAAATAAACGGGGGGCTGGAAGGCTTGAAGATAAGCACGTTTGCCGTCGGAGAAGAAATTGATGTTATCGGGAATCCCTATGAGTGGGATAAAACGCGGCATAATACGATTAATTTGTCCGGGTCGGGAGCCGTTATTGATGTCAGCGATATGCAATATTTATTGGTGAGGGACGAAAATGGCAAAGAAGAGAAGGTTATTGACCTCCGCAAATGCGATTTTAACGGTTGCGAGGTTATCGGCAGGATTTCGCCGAAGCAATCGACCAAAAAAGCAACATATTCTATTGTGGAAGATTCTTTTGCCATTGAGGAAGCTCGGGGGAAGCATTTGCCGATAGAGTATCTCGAGAGGCGCAGGAAATACCATCTGAACGCAGAGGGCGAATATAGTATTGAAATAGAGCAGGCGGGGAAGAAGTTGCTTGAAAAAATAGTAAATAAGAAGGATTTGAAAAGGACGATAAGACCAGACGGCATCAATTTAATTGATTATGACTTATCGCAATTTGGCGGCAGTTTTGAATATGGGAAGCCCGGTGAGTGGCACGACGAGGTTTCTTATTGTTTGCACCATGGCGCTAAAATGAAGAACCTTAAGGGGGACCTTGATTGGGACCCTAATAAAAACGAGAAGTGGAACCCGATTCCGTATTCTTTCAGGAATGAAGCGGTGAAGAACAGATACGCGGGCGAGTGTTTGTATCATGCGCTAACGGACAAATGGGGTTTTGAGTTTGATAAAACCGCGGTTGTGGACAGGATTTTGGAGCGGGAAGACGCGATAAAAATGCGAATGAGCGAGGTTAATCCCACCATTCAGGCATATGCTTTTGATGCCGCGCTGGAGCAGAGCGATTATAAGTTCCTAATGCTCGGCTGGTGCGCGGATGTTATGGAAAACGACGTTAGGATTAATGAAGATGGTTTAGAAAAGGTGAAAAAGGATATGGCAGCAAACGCGGGCAAGGGCTACTTCCCCAAGAGGACAGGCTTAGAGGTTATGAGTAAGTACATAGATTATCCGAATCCCAAAGAGGACTTAAAGTGGGTCCCCCGCACTCAGCAAAATGCAAACAATCATCGGGATTTCTTCGATAGGTTCGCAATAAGCGAATCGGTTAAAAGCAAGATGTTTAAGCACAACCCGGACGTAATAATGAACATATATGAAACAGCAGCAAAAAAAATTGCAAACGAACAAGTTATAGGAGGCGATTAAAATGCCGTTATTAAGAATTGGAAGTCAAGAGAGGCTTAGGGACTATACGCCGGAGTGGGGTAAGTCCTACTTGCTTGACCCTGACTCCGATAAAATGCGTGGTTTTATTAGGGACGCATGTCGCAGGCACAGTGTTAATGACACGCAGATTGAAGAAAAGGATTTAGAGGCTTTAGAAGCAGCTTTAGGTGGTTTGGTGGATAGGGTGTTGGACAAATGCGATGAGGTCAAAGGGAAAATGTATCAGATTCAACTTTCGCACGGCGGTTCGAAAAAAGACATGGGGAAAAATGGTGACGGGACAGGGGCAAAATCCGTAACGTCGTATTTGAAAGCGGAAATAAACGGCATCGTTATTTTGGAGGCTGTGGGGCAATATGGCAACGCCACCATTATTGCAAAGGCGAGTGACGAGTTGGATGGAGAGCTGGAGCGGTTGACGCGCGACGAAATCAAAAGCACGGATTTTGCCACAAGAATTATACATGATCACAAGGGTGGAAACACGAAAAACGGTGAATATAACTACGAGAACAACCATATGTTAGTGATTATGGATGCAGCGCACAAGAAGCCGGAAGAGCTCATTAAATTGATGGAGAATCCGGATAAGACCGGCGTGAAAATTGACAAATTGGTGAAAATGCTTGAACCTGCAGAGGATAAGGAGCTTACACCTTTGGGAATGCTGCGGGATGCTCGCGGGCAAAAAGACGCGGAGTACAAGGAGCATCATCGGAATCGACCGAGCTTGACGGAGATTATGGCACGAAACGAGAGCATTATTGATCCGAAGATTTAGTAACCGATTTAGGATTGCTTAATGGGAAGTATCAAAAACACAATTTTACAAGGCGCGCTCGTGCTTGTGATGGCGGCGCGCTGTGACGCGTTTTGAGTCCGGCAGACTAACTTTTTCGCAAGCGGTATTTTTTTATTGCCGCAAAACGGGTAGATATCGTGTCAAGTGCCATTGTGCGATAAAATTAGGAGTAAACCTGAAAAATCGGTAGCTTGAACGAATTAACGAACTAATATGAAACAATCTGCCCTTTTTTACTACTTGATAAACTTTAACCGCTGGTATATTATTAACATAAAGCGTAGGCTGTCGCGGGTACTCGTTGGAGGTACGGCTGTGGCAGTGGGCTTGCAGGAGCCGCTGTGGCAGTGAATGTCATGCGCAGCGGAAATAAAAACTTTCGTTTTCGTTGAATATACGCGCAATAGCGGGGTGTGGCGCAGCTTGGTAGCGCACATGGTTTGGGACCATGGGGCCGAAGGTTCAAATCCTTTCACCCCGACCACCCCACAGTCGACCTACGGTGCACGGTTGCGAATGGGTCACAAAAAAGAATGTGTCGGGGGAGATTTATTGCCGCCAAAAGTGTGATTGTGCGGCAAATTTAGCGTAAGCTCGCGTTTAAGCCGGCGGCGCGGGGCAGGAATAGCCCAAAAGTAATGCGGAAATAATCTGTGTATATGGGGGAGGCGTTTGCGGTGGAGGGCGTTCGGTGAAAAATCAATGGGGGGATTTTGAGGGGCTTTTGCGGCGTGTGCAAGTGTTTTTAATTTGTGCGGAGGCAGGGACCTTGGATTGTGGAAGCTTTTTTGCCGCGGTGAGTTGCGGTGGAGCGGGTAATATGCGCCCGTCAGTTGAAAAGAAAGCAGAAAAAAGAAAAGAAGATACCCGTCGTTCGATGAGGCGGAGGACGTCTTTTGCCGAGTTGTTCTGATGTAAAGGTGAAATTGGCGCGCTGGTGTAGCTCAATCGGTAGAGCAGCTGATTTGTAATCAGCAGGTTGCGGGTTCAAGTCCCATCGCCAGCTCCAGAGGATGAGGATAGACTTTTATAATTGCTCCCCCAATTTTAGAAGATCTATCCCTCACCTCATTTTTTAAAAAACATGAGGCATAAGGTGTCGATGTTCGCGGTTCGCGGTTCAAATTTGTTGTGAATTCGCCGCACATTCGCACACTTATGAGATGTTTTTATACACGGATGGGTTCCCGAGCGGCCAAAGGGGGCAGACTGTAATTCTGTTGCTTAACGCTTCGGTGGTTCGAATCCACCCCCATCCACCACTCCTCGACGATTCGCCGTTGTTCGCTTTGCAGGCAAGCCTTGCAAAGTCTCACATGGCTCGCGTCTCGTCGTTTTCCGAAAAAAATCACGTTCGCCTCACCTATTCGCTTGTAAACGCGCGAATGACGGCTCGTTGCTCACTACCAATTTTTTTCGGTCTCGCGTGGGGGAAGTGTTGTTCTTTTAGCCATGTTTAGTACTTATTGATAGTTCGTTGCTATTAGTTTGTGGAGCGAGGTGGCAATTTTTTTTGGTAGGGCATGAGGGAAGTGTTGTTCTTTTAGCCATGTTTGATACTTATTGATTGTTTGCTGCTATGAGTCTTGCGGGGTGAGATGGCAATTTTTTGCGGAGATATAGATTAAGAGAATTGTTGCGGAAAATCAGGAGGTATTTATGGAGAAGAAAGCGAATTTTCATTACTATTTTGCGTTTCGTTGGTTGCCGCCGCTGTTTTTGGAACATTATGACGTTTTTAAAGGAATTTTATCAAAAGGTCCTACATACATGAGGAATTTTTTAGTTTCCAAATGGGAAGAGGTGTCTCAAAGAAATATTGAGAAATTTGAGAATGTTGAGCTTTTGAACAATAAAAGCGCGGAAGCCCCTTTTGACTTTTCGTTGGTAAAGCGCGAAAACAAAGCAGATGTATTTTCGATTTATATGCCGCCAATGGCTCCTCCTTTAAATGCGATTGAGGCTTTAATCATTTCGGTAATTATGGATGAAAGCAAGCCGGAAGTTTTTATTTGCGAATACGATGATTATACTATTCAAAAAATGAAACAAGCAGGGGCTTCTTCGGAATATAGCGAACCGCATTTCATGATTGAAAAAGTCGAAGGTGGAAAATTTATTTCATATGGTAATTGCAAAAAATTTAGTGAATTTTTTGCGAAAATAGATGAAATTTAAGCGAAGCGACTATAAAGATTTGATTGATATTAATTCGTTTAGAACAATGAGAAATTTCTCATTCTATATAGAGCAAGTGCCAAGATTTTCGCAATAGATAAGAAACTCGCTGATTCCCGTATGCGTCATATGTGTATCTCTTGATAGTATCGCCTTGTCCGCGGGTATTTTATTTTACATAAACAATCTGCCTATCTCGTCAATAAGATTTTCTAAGGAATTCCCATACTCATTCGGGATCTCATTATCAAATCCATACTGTATTAATTCGTCTCCCGCCGCTTCTCGCAAATCATTCCCTAAATTTTCATTTATGGATACTGCGGCATTTGAATCTATGACATAAAGCAAATCCGGTCTATGATTCAGCAAGCGCTTTTCTAAGTAATTGTGTAGAACGATTACACAAATTTATCACAACTAATTTGCCCCCTTTTTAAAATCATTCACTCACACGTGTAGCAATGGTGTCAAAATTCCGTCATTGTATTAAATAAATTCCGGATTTCAAACGGACATAACTTAAATTTCCAACCACAACGTATTCCCATATCGGCTCCTTAAATTTTATTGCACGGCGTACGCCTTTCACGTCGGAGTATTTTAGCAATTTATTAGTCCCCATGTTGCAAATATACAGCCCATCATTTTGCACACATATGCTCTCGGGATAGCACAGACCGTCCCTCTTCGTAAGCTCCAGCAATTTCTCCTGATTGTCAAGCGAATATTTGGCTATTATATTAGATGTCGGATACGCAACCCAAAAAGCGTTTTTTTCTAAAGCCACACTATATATCGTATCACGCATAAGCTTTTTGTCGGAATCCTCCCAAATTAAGCTATATTTATTGTCGAAAATTCTTATAACGGACTCCTGATAATAGCATAATATCGTTACATCACTATTTTTAGCGAATGAATAATACATCAAATCGCAAGGAAGGCTTGATTGAAGCAATTGGTAATCCGCTCCATAAAGCTTTTGTAAATATTCCGCTTGGCTTAAGTCTCTAATTTTTATTGTATCGTATATTTCAAAAAATTCCCATTCGTTTGTTATACTATTGATTTTCATACATGCTATAGTGCCGTCTTCCGTTGCTCCAACAATTTCCCCATTTGATATCCTTATCACCTTGTATTCACCCCCACGCTCTACGGATTAAGAATCACTTTTTTGCCTATCCCGCGCTCATTTAGTACAAAAAGGGAATTTCCAAAAGTTTGCAACAAACCTATTTCAGTCTTAACGAAAAAACAACAATTATGCTTACTATACGCTGCGCCATCATCTATTTCCATATAAACCTCAACGATAATGTGACCCAGCTTATCCGCACACCAAAACTCAAGAGATACAAACGGTGTCGAATCGTCGCCTTTTGTGCCATTTTCCCAAAGATATCTGTCATTAAAATTTTGAGGGAAGCTTACTAACCGCAAAGCAAGCTCCTTGAGCAACGCCTCTGTTGTGTAGCTCTTAACGCTCGCGCGCATAATTTCAGATTGCGCCGTGATCTCAATTTGAAAGAAATAATCATCTTCCCATATTCGCTCAATTGAAATCATATCCATAATTATCACTGCCTTTATTCCCGTGTAATTCTTTAATATTGATGTTTTCAAATTCTATTATTAAGCTCCCGCCGCTCAAGAATGAAACTTCATGCTGGATGTTGTTGGAGCTTCCAACGGAAAACTCATCATACATCCAAATATCAAATTGCTCGCGCCATCGCATGATGTCAATATCCGAGCTCAGCAAATCCGCTGTGTAACTAATTTTCGATACTGAACCATAGTGCAATTGATATAACCCTTCATCGATGTCTAAATCAATAAAAACGTCCGCTACCGGCGCTGTTTTCCCCTGATTTCTGGAAACGCGTATATTTTTCACTTCCGCGTCATGAAACCTGCCGTGACTATCATAAAAATCAATAAATCCCGAAAACAATCTAGGTTTTACCACACGGAATTGCTTTTCATATTCTTCGATTATTTGTCGCGTTTTTTCTCTTAACTTATCCCGTTCTTCTTCAGACTTAGCGAATTGCCATGCCTCATGCCATTCCCGTGTAAAAAATTTCATAATTGCACCCCTCCGCTCATATCATAACGGACCTAAACTCCTTAAATAAACATCAACCGTTTTCTACTTTTGTCCCCGCAAGCTTGTCCCCTATCCGTATCTTCCCGCACAGCAACAATATCGCTTCCACGAGCCAGATTGGGATTGTAATATTTCGTAGAATTAATCGAAAAGTCGACGGCGTTTTCCCATCCTCGCCAATGATTTTAAGCTTCAACAGCCTTTTGCCCACGCTCCTGCCCGAGATAATATCCTTGAAAAATATGCTTAACATGCAGACTATAAGTATACAAAAGAACATCGTCCCATGTTCGCTGTCCAAAAGTGCATTAAAATCAGCTGCCCCAATTATTACGAATATTAACGCGTAAATAACAACATCAATTATAAACGCCAGCGCCCTGTTCCCGACCATCTTTACCTCCCGTCAAAACCTGCTTGTAACCCAATTCCAAACATTTGTGATGTTGAATAATACTCCCGATAGTCATCTAAATCGGCGAAGGCAACTGCTGTTTAATTATTTTTTCCAAAGTTGCCAATGGAGTACATGTCGATATTCCCTATCTACCCCCCCAAACCTATCCGTCACCAATAACACCACCCCAAGAAAATACGGAAAATTCTATGCTGATTCCTAAAGATGCCAACAATTTGACAATGTCCGGCGGTAATTCAAAACATACCTCCGCGAATTCCGACTGTATAGATATAGTAAGGCATATAAGATACTTTTTTGATATTTCAGCAAGATAATCCTTATAGATTAAAAATTCCCTTGCTTTGCGCCTTATTGCCTCATAAATATCCTCATCTTCGTTCAGCGTGGTTTCGTATATTAATGAATCGTTTTCCGCTGTCACGATTTTATACTTTTCTCCCTTTTTAATTTTCCTGTCCGGAGTAATCAGCAAGTTATGCTCTATATCCGCAAAATCTAAGTGACTTTTGCCAATTATTCTAAAATAAGCCCATTGCGACGTCCGTTGATTTTTGCGCATATTTTCCTCCTAATCACATCTCCATTCAGATTCCACTACCTAAAATCCACCACACGATATGGCTTGTCGTAGGCATATATTTTGCCGGAAGACCAAAAACTGCCAACATCCACAACTTCAATAGAATTTCTGCCAAATTTCACGTATGCCTCTAAGCTGCGCGTATCGCCGAAACCTTTTAGAAGCACATTCTCGCCCCAGCTGTAATTAATATACAACTCCGGGTATTGCGTTTTTAACCATTCTTTATCCAGTAGGACAACAACCCGTTCCTTCTCGTTTATCCCGAAAACGCCCAGAGGCTCCTCCGAAGAATTGCTCGATATTTTAATATTGTCTATGGGTATGTCCGATTCGTTCCATACATCAATAATTGTTTGCGTCCTCGCCTCCGCGCCTACATTTTCATACGGCGGCGGATATCTAAAATAGGTCACACACTTATATATCGCTAAAACCAAACATACCGTCACCGTAATACCCATAATTACTTTAATTCTTGCTTTATTTTTCATTTAATTGTCCCCCATGCCGCTCCGCCGGTAATATTTTGATTCGTCCGCTCTCTTTCTCTCTATCAAATTAATACTATCCGCGTCATATCCGGACTCATCAAGAAACTCACTAACTGTAGAATCGGCGCCGGTTGTTAATTTTATATACTCCAAATAAAGCTTAATACGATCGCATAACGTCACTGCTGAATAGTGAGGATCTATTTCAGAATCATCCAAAACTAAATCCACGAATCCTATTGTGTCAGATACATACCATTGAACAATCCGTTCTATAGCCTCTTCTTTATTCAAATCATCATCCCCTTTTGCATTCAATTAGCTGCTTTAATTCAGATACAGCCCTGTCAATAGTAGATTGAACCGCAACTGTTTTTTCCTTTTTCCTTTGTTCCTTTAAGCATTTTAGCATTAATACTTGATTCTCACTATTAGCAATTTCAAGTAGTGTGTTAATCGCAAAACATCTATTTTGGTATCTGACCCCGCTTACTTCCTCCAATATTTTGTTTAGAAACTCCGTCTTGCCTAAACGATATAACGCTTTATAACACGTTATTTTATCCCGCACATTACGCGCCTTTTTTAGCATCCCCTCGAAGAATCTAAGCTGCACTTCTTTCTCATCATCCATTCGCGGCAGGATATCACTCAAGGCAATCAGCGCATAACTTCGCACGAGGGCGTTCGTATCTTTTGCCACCTTTTGCTTTAGCAGCCCCACAATTTCATCATCCGTAAAATTTGATAACGAATCGCACGCATTTACTCGAACAAGCGCGTCCCCATCATGACTCAATTTAACTAACGTCGCCCTTGCCAACGCGCTCTCTGACCGCGCTAATATTCCCGCCGTAATACTCCTGACTTCACCGGAATCGGCGTTAGCCATTTCCCCTAACAATGCCACATCCTCAAGTGAAAGCTCCTTCTGCTTTTCCAGCTCATATAGCTTGCCGAGCGTTTCTTCCCCGCTCCCGCCGCGTTCGCGCACTTCATCATCCATTCCAAAGTCGCCTTTAATGATTAATTCACCTCACTTGGCTTGTCCACCGGTATTTTATCCGACATAAACAATCTGCCTACTTCGTCAATAAGATTTTCTAACGAATTCCCATACTCATTCGGAATTTCATTATCAAATCCATACTGTATTAATTCATCTCCCACCGCTTCTCGCAAGTCGTTCCCTAAATTTTCATTTATGGATACTGCGGCATTCGCATCTATAACATAAAGCAAATCCGGTCTATGATTCAGCAAACACTTTTTAAGTAATTGTGTAGAATGATTACACAAATTTATCACAATTAATCTCCCCCTATCTCAAACCGCCAAAATGGCTGTACCACAGTTATTGTTTCTCGTCGTAAATTTTTTGCGCAATCGCTTTATAATCATAATATTCTCCAACAGGTACATATTTCTTGCCGTTAAAGGTAAATCGCGTCTGCCCGCGCTGCAATATTTCATTCTCCCGCTCAAATATCTCCGACGTGAATTCAATATCAAACCCCTTATTCGCTGACGGAATAAATGAATAGTCATTGTCGAACGATATTGTGTAATAATTATCATCGCCTATCGTTTTACGCGGCAAATATGCGTATGCCGCCAAAATCTCATCGAAAATAACTGTCATCGCTTTATTTTCGTCGTCGTACATAAGCGCTTTAATGGGCATCAAAGTGTGCATATTACCGCTATCGTCCGTATGTATTAAGAGTTCCTGCCGATAGTCGCCATTAACATCTATCGTTTGATAGCGTATGTAATTATGCTGCTCGCCAAAAACTTTTTTGTATTGCCCGCCATAACGTCCGTCCTCGCAAACAAACGCATACAAAAGCATTCTATTCCCCCATTGATGTTCAGCTGTTATCATCAATAATATATCATTATTGTAAGCTAAGTCTTCGCGGGATAAATTACAGTAAATAACGCTGTATTTCATATCCGTTACGTCGCTGTTAGCCGAAGATACATATTCATTAATAATTTCGCGAATGTTAATACCATTTTCGGCGCTCGTCCTTTCCCAAGATGTTTCTTGCCATATTTGCCATGGACCGGGGCTCGGACTTATTTCCGCGCTTGAACGTGCCTTAAAATATCCGGGCTGGCAAAAATTTAAAATACATGATATTAACAATATCGGAAACAAACCATAAGTTTTCACGCCAGTTTCACCTCCACGGCGCATTATTATAATTATCCCTAAAATTTTCCGCTTTTTCTTCCGCAAACGGTAAATAACGTTATTTTATAACTGATTGCAACCTAATTTCTTCCCCGTCTATATTAATGTTTATTATATCAAAATATTTAGCGCAAGCAAGCAAATGCCATTCCTTGTTCTTCCACGTTGATTCTGTTTCCGGTGTTGGTCTGGCATACTTCCTAAATACGGCGAGCTTATCTTCTGAAAATTCAAAAACTTTTTCTCGAGTAAAAGGATCTCCCCCTCCGTTAGATTCATAAAATTCGATGTTCATTGGCATAACCACTCGCTGCTCTTTTAAATCCTCAACATATACATCGCACATGAAATTTAACGCGAACATCTCTTCGAAAAAAGCGGTTTCATCCGATAATTCTCTTATTTGATTGCATAACGGTCCGTACAATAGGCTGTTATTTGTAGCGCCTTCACTTAAAGCAATTATGTGCACTCCCGACTTTGTATAAGCAAAACTAACACGCGTCATCCCGATTTTCGAGTTAATGTCATTTACTCTTGATTCTATAAAATCCAAATCTTCCGGTGGCACGCATTCCCGATATACTCCCAATAACGCAGTTGCTCTATCTATTGCCATTGTACGACTGTATGCGTTCTTGCCCTCTCCGATTTCATAATCCGCTTTACTTCCGTATATGATATCATCATTATTCATGTTATTGTAAAATGAGTAAAATTCGTCAAGCAACCTCCGAGCTATCGGGACTTTCCAGTCTGCCGACGGTGTTGTTGTTAAGCCGCTTATATCGGGCAAATTATCTTGGCCCGGAATCAGTGGCTGCTGCTGTTGACAACCATATGCAGTAAGTATGGATAATATTAAGAACAAGAAAAGGATGTGTCTCATTTTCTTACCTCCATATTTGTCCATTGTAAATCTCCCAAAAACGATTTACATTGTCAGCTACTTCTGTATTGTAAGTATACTTGCTCGCGCTTCCGCTATTATAGTTTGAGTAAGTAGCCTTATATATCTCATCTCCGGTATACCCCAGCTCCAAAACTTCGGCATAGCAAACTCGAATGTGTTCCACTCCTGCGTTTACATTGTTGTGCCAATTCCCGATAATGTCACCATATGCATCTGTGTATCTGGGGACGTTTTCGTCATTTATTTGCATAATGCCCCAATCGCCACCACCGTTATCAACCCTACCGGTTGAATTCTGGATTTGTTGCATTGTACTTTCCGTATAGGCAACGGCAAACGCTAAATTTTTAGGAATATCAGCGTAATATGCTCTTCGAGTAATATGATTAACTATTTGCTGCTTGGTTGGATTTGTATCAGTTCCGCTACCGATATCTCCAAAAAACGCGTTTAGCAAAAATTTATCATCCATGAGCGAAAAGCTTTTTTCGTTAATTCTATAAGTGTTATATGTACTACCCGCGGAAAATTCTCTTGTTATTCCATTTAGGGAAACAGTTATGGATTTTAACCCCCACTTAATTCCTAAGAATTCATGCTGATTTGGTGTTACTGTTCCACCGTTGCTTTCTACAAATTTTCTAAGAAGTATATCTGACAGCCCACTTGGGTCTCTGAAATTCATAGGGTCGTTATGACAGTAAATGTACCAATTAAAATCATCTTTTACAGGATCTTGATTAATAAACCTACCAATGCTCGGATCATACCAGCGGTTACGCAAATAGATTAATCCGCTGCCGTGGGTGGTAGTCGGGTCTGTGATTGTGGCTTCGGTGGATTTTTCGAGGCGGGCGTCCGCCCAATCGGCGTAGTCGTCGTTCGGGTAGGTGCCGGGGTCGGCGTATAGGGTCAGAATGTCTACGCCGCTTACGTCTATGTCAATCGAAACAGGGGTGTCGCCGGGGAGCATTTGCGGTGATTCAAACAGTAGTTCGCCGTCGCCGTAGACTTTGAAAACTACATTTGCCCATTGACCCGCGATGTCGTCCGCTCCGACAATTGCCTTAAATGTTTCGTAATTGCCGTCAAGCGCAACCTGAATCTCGGATTCGGCATGCGCGCCTACGCCCTTCGCGTACTCCTGCCCGCCCAACGTGAGCGGAGTGAGATTGGTCCCGTTCACGCCACTGTGCGCGTAATCTCGCATGATTGGTCCCCAACCGTTGCTTGAGCTTAGCCATGACATTTCACTTATGTATGTTATGTTGCTTGTATCTGTTGCTTTTTTTATTAGTTTAGCATCCGCCCAGTCGGCGTAATCGTCGTT
>JAISFC010000057.1 GCA_031263785.1 Clostridiales bacterium
CAGATTCTGCAGCCCTTGAAAAGACGCTTGAAGGCTACACGGAAGACGCAATTAAAACTTTGTTCAATGCAATGTCTAAATACTTTGTAGACAAGGAAGTTAATGCGCCGGTTACCGCATACCTGATAGCGGATTTGTATAACGCTATTGTTGACATGGCGAGCGTTAATATGTCAAAAGGCTCGAGCATTTCACTTGACGAGAACGGACTACTAAAGTATAAAGGCTTTACTCTCGTGGAAACCCCTAGCCAATATTTCGTAGAAGATGAAATTGCGTACTTCTCGCCCGCGGGCATTGTAATTCCGTTTGTGGGGATTGAAATTGCAAGAACTATTGAGAGCGAAGATTTTGCAGGAGTTGCCTTACAGGCGTTCGCAAAAGGTGGTAATTTCATTCTCGACGACAATAAGGCGGCGTTGGCTAAGGTTACTACTGCGGCACCAAGTAATTACAACGTAACAGTAACGCCGTCTCAAAACGGTACGGTTACATCCAGTGCGGCAAGCGCGGCGGCGGGAGCTACGGTTACCTTGACAATTGCGCCTGATTCAAACTATCAACTAGGTACAATCACGGCAAATGACGGAGCTGTAACGTTAAGCGGCACAGGGAACACCAGAACATTCACAATGCCGGCGGGCAATGTAACAATAGCAGCGACATTCACCTCAACCTAAATGAAAGGGGCTTAAAGGTATGGCTTATGTAGCCTATACGGATTATACGAATTATCTTAACGGACGAGCTCCGGCTATACCTGAAGGCGAGTTTCCCTTTTGGGCGGATAAGGCAAGCGTATATGTCGACAGCCAGACCTATGGGAACGTAGCTAAGCTTAAAATTCCATACCCCGCTTATTTTCTAAATTGCGTTTGTACAGTTGCTGAAAAGATATATGAGTTTGACAATACCCCATCGGCTAATACCATAGTAAGCGAAAAGACAGGGAATTACTCGGTGACCTACGAAAAAATCACGGAAGAACGGGTTCAGAAGAAACTCCATGACACGCTTATTATGTATTTAGCCGATACGGGGCTATTGTATAGGGGGACTTGGGAATGACGCGGCTTGCGTGGAAAGACACCATAACAATTTATCTCCATACAGAGGGCGGCTACACGAGGCAGGTCATCAATAATTGCTTTTGGGACGACAGCGAGAAATTAAAAGCTATGCGGCAAGGAACACCGATAACACACAGCGTTCTTCTGTTTATTCCTTGGCTGGAATCGCTTGAAAACTTTGTTCTAGGCGTTGAAAGAGCTAATCCCTATATAGTACGCGGTGAGTGCGATTTTGAGCTGACAGACGTGAATATACGCGAGTTCGAGGCGGAGTACAAGGGTATGTTTTGGCGACCTAAGGCAATTTCCCCATGCAACTATGGCAGCCGGGCAATGTGGCACTATGAGGCGGTGATGTAGCGTGAAGGTTAAAATCAATTGGCGTTCTAAGTTAAATCTATCACAAGTGCAGAAGTTTATTGATTCTTCCGTTCTTAAAGGCATTGAACCGTATATTCCAATGCGGACGAGTGCTGCTAAGAAAAGCGGGATTCAGCACACGGTTATAGGGTCCGGTACGCTTATATGGAAAACACCGTATATACGCCGAATTTACTATGGCTGGATTATGGAAGGACGCGCGCCTATGAGGGTGACTGACCGTCAAATGACGTACCACGGCGGCGGGTTGAGGGGAGCTAAGTGGTGCGAACGGTATAAAGCCGACCATTTGAAGGAGTTGCAAAGATTAGTTGCTAAAAAGATACGGGGTGAAATGAAAAATGGCTGAATTTCAAACAATTGAGATAATGAAACCGCTAACGGACTTCTTGAAGACGTGTCCTTTTTTAGACAAATACCACGTATCCATGGCGAACATTGACACGCAAAAATTCTCTACCGACGACGAGGAACGTTCGGCGTTAGAGTTTACGGGGTCAACGCAGACAGACCGAACTACCTATGTAAACGGCGATGTTAGTGTGGTTAGACAAGCTAATTTCCACCTGCTTCTAAAACGGCTGTCCGGCGATAATGAATACCGCACCGAAACCTCTGAATTTTTGCACAACTTTGAGCGGTGGATTGATTGGTGTGAGGCTTATGGCTTGACCCCCAACTTTGGAGATGACCCGATAACTGAAAAAATGTGGGCGGATAATGGGGTTTATATCGACGAGTGGGAAGACGCAAGAGACGTCAACCTCTACATGATTCAGCTCCATATCCTATATACTGAAAATTTTAAGGAGGAATAAATATGCCAAAAGTAGAAAGAAAGTATTTAGTTTCATTTGTAAACACGGGTACATTCGCGACGCCTATTTGGAAATTATTGGGAATTGGGACTCCCGACAACTCTCTTGCGTTTAATGTTGACAAGGAATCTATTACAGACGTTACCGGGCTAACTAGCACGGATATCAAGAAAATTGAAATTTCACAGGCGTTTGACCCTGTCCCGGTTCAAGACGATGATGATTTTCAAGAGGAAATATTGAAAAACATGTTGACTAATAATGTTTCAGAACTAGCAAATAAAGATGTATTGGTTGTAATAGGGTGGAATCCGTCTATGGCGGCGCCGTTTGACGCATATCGCTATACCGAAAGTACGATTAGTGCGCAAAGTCTAGGCGGCGACGCTTACGTAAGTTTACCATTTACAGTTGATTATGGCGGTGAAGTTATGGAAGGGACTGTTGACGGCATTAGGGACGTTACGTTCACGCCAACAGTAAGTTAGGAGGATTACAGTATGGAAAAAATAGATATTGGCTTAACGCTGGTAACGGTTCAAGTCGGAGATAATCCTGACAATATTGTAAGATTCGACCCAGCGGACTACGGACTTATTTCCAGGGTAAAACAGATAACAAAATCATTTGAAGGTCTAGACGAAAAAGATTTTGTCGGCGATACCGAAGGAAAAGAAGAGCTTGACATTGCAGCGGAAGCAATTGATAAAATGCGGGAAAAAGTCTACGGCGAGATAGATAAGCTTTTTTACGAACCTGTATGTAATAAGCTTTTTGGTGACAGGTTTTCGACAAAAGAGGTTGAATCCTTTTTGACTAAAATTATAAAAGTGATGGGTAAATATATTGAAAAAGAGCAGAAGGAGAGCCAAAAGCGTCTTGAAAAATATTTACCGCCGCAGAAGCAAAAAACACGGGTGAAAAAGAAATGATTGGTTATTTGCCCAAAAGCTTAATAGTAGACGGGCGAGAGTACGCCATCAATAGCGACTTTCGCCCCGCCTTACGGTGTATTCAAGCTTTTGAAGACGGGGAGCTTACCAATAGTGATAAAATGGTTGTATTGTTAAGAAATATTTATATTGAAGCTCCTGAAAACACGCAAGAAGCGATAACTCAAGCAATATGGTTTTTGGATTGTGGCAATGAAAGCCGCATTGCGGAAGACCGACCGCGCCTTATGGATTGGTCGAAAGATGAACAATATATATTTGCCTCTATGAATCGAAAAGTGGGGTATTCAGTACGAGAGGTTGAATATCTCCATTGGTGGGATTTTATTGGAATGTTTTTGGAGCCTGACGAAAGTATGTTTTCGCATATTGTCACAATTCGGGCGAAACTACGCAAAGGTAAGAAGCTGGACGAAAGCGAGAAAGGTTTTTACTTGGAGCATAAAGAGACAATTGACTTAGCAAGAGAAAAAGATGATAATTACGAAAGTGCAGTTGCGGTATTGACAGGACCTCTTTGACGTGATATGATTTATGTATATTAAGTTTGGAGGTGTAACAATGGCTAATTATGTAACACAAACCAGCGACAAAAGCAAGAAGACCGCACTTTTGCTATGCGTACTCGGCGGTATTGTTTGCTTGCATGGCTTGCATTTATTTTATGTGGGCAGAATAGGCAAAGGGATATTGTATCTTTGTACGT
>JAISFC010000072.1 GCA_031263785.1 Clostridiales bacterium
CAACAAATCCACTGATATTCCCGCTTTCCCCCGCTCCAGATTGCTGACGTGTTTATCGCCGACGCCAATTTTCTCCGCCAAAAATTCCTGCGTATATCTTTTGGATTTACGCGCCTGTTTAATGTTGTAACCTATAAGCTTGTAGTCGTATTCCTGCGGCGTCATCTTCAAAACACCCCCATCCGCTTCATACAGTTTATCATTTGCAGATGGATTTTAAACAACTCAAGAGATGGATATCCAATATTCTAGATTGACTTCTCAAAAGAATTTATGATACTATAATTTACGGGGGCGTATTTTTTAATCTTAAAAACGCGGCGATTTAAACGCGCAAAAAAATTCAATAATTTCTCCAAATAAAAAAACTCAAAAGCACATTCACATAACGCTTTTGAAGCCATATTTTTTATTAATTAACTTTGGGAAATCCGCAAAGGTCTCTTATTTTGCCTCTATTTTTGGCTCTTTAACAATATGCGAAGGACTTTTCCCTTCAATGGACTGCTGTAAAGGTCCGCGGGGATCTACATTAGGCGTTTTTGCTAAATTATAGACCTCCTTACCGTCCCTTCCTACAATCCTAATTTGTTCAAATTCCCTCGATTTATATAATACGCTACTACTTGCCACAAGGTCGATAACTACTGAATTAAAATATTCACGTCCCACCGCTCGAGGGAATATTTCCGATTCCTTTCCTGCTGCTATTTCTTTTTCTCTAGCTCTAGTCACATCCTCAAATCTTTCTTGTATCCCGTTCCAAGCAGTGTACTTGTCTGTCGCAATGATTTCAACATTAGCGGCGGCATATCCCTTTTTCTTAAAAATCCTCGCTGCTCTAATAGCAT
This sequence comes from Clostridiales bacterium, assembly GCA_031263785.1. GTDB lineage: Bacteria > Bacillota > Clostridia > Monoglobales > WRBX01 > JAISFC01. The sequence continues at coordinate 852 of JAISFC010000072.1, forward strand.
ATCGGGGATCGCGAAGAGTTCCATCTATGATCACATTATACCCTGCCTCTCTAAGTCTTTTTATCAAACCTCTTGACACCCGGCGGGCAAATTTGTTTGTTTGAATTGAATAATAACTCGGTTCTTCAGCTTTCACCTCAGGCATTTCCCCGATTTCATATATATCTTTTGCTTTTGGATGGTCTTCTCTATATTCATCAATATCCACTGAAATAATATTTCCCTTATATTCCCCTTTTATATTTTTAACGGCTCTGCTTTTTCCGGCACCCGGTAATCCTCCCATAAAAATAACAACACGAGGCTGTTCTGCAGGAGCTATCGTCTTAGTCAAAAACCGAAAGTTATCTTCAATTACGGTTTTAACATCCTCGGCAGTAAACGCATCTGTATAATCATTGAATTTTTCGTCCATGTTTTTCACTCTCCCTTGATGGGGAAATTAGTATGGGAAGTTTTATCTTGTCGGTCTCTTCCCACGGGTTTGTGCTTCTTTTTCATAAATATCCTGCGCCTCTTTTATATATACAATTAGTTGGTCATGCATTGCATCCACTTCTTCAATTGTTTTGCAGTCAAAAGCCAGTTCTCCCATAGGATGAATTTTTTCCGCCCATATTTGCAGTATAGGGTGGCTTTCATCGCCCGGTCTGCCCAATTTCCTAACATAGCGGAAACACGCATGACTAGAAGATGATATGTGTTCACGAAGAACATCCTTTGCAATATCCAGCTTGTAATCGTAATCAAGCTCAACAACCGGTTCCCTTTCCGTAACATCGTCCATTTCTTTACTCCTTTCAAGCTTTCTCTTAGAGGAAAACCGCGCCAAAAGTCCTCTTATCGCTTCCTTTGCGCCAACTCCAACAATTCCTACATCTAATGTACCCATATTATCACATCCTTTACAAAAAGTCAAGCAAAAATATATATTTGATGGGGAAATTAACGTGAATTTTTTATCTTGTCGGTCCCCCACGGGTTTGCAATTCTTTTTTATAAATATCCTGTGCCTCTTTCCCATATGCAATTAGTTGAGTACGCATTGCATCCACTTGTTCAATTGTTTTGCAGTCAAAAGCCAGTTCTCCCATGGGATGAATTTTTTCCGCCCATATTTTCAGTATCGGATGACTTCTATCACCCGGTCTGCCCAACGCTCTAACATAGATGAAACAGTCAGAACCGGACGATGCTATACTATCACGAAGAAAATCCTTTTCAAAATCCAGATCGACATCAATAACATTTTCCATTTTTTTGCTCCTTTCAAGCTTTTTCGTAGAGGAAATCCATGCTAAGAGTCCCTTTACGGTTTCTCTGACGCCGTTTCCTAACATTCCTACATCTAATGTACCCATATTATCACATCCTCTACAAAAAGTCAAGAAAAAATATATATTTGATGGGGAAATTAGCGTGGAAAGTTTATCTTGTCGGTTCCCCACGGGTTTGCAACTCTTTTTTATAAATGTCCTGCGCCTCTTTTGCATATATATTTAGTTTATGATGCATTGCATCAACTTCTTCAATTGTTTTGCAGTCAAAAGCCAGTTCTCTCATAGGATGAATTTTTTCTTTCCATATTTTCAATATCGGATGGCTTCTATCACTCGGTCTGCCCAATTTCCTAACATAGCTGAAACACTCAGAACCGGAAGCTGATATGTGTTCACGAAGAACATCCGTTGCAATATCCAGCCTATGAGCGTAATCAAGCTCAACAACCGGTTCCCTTTCCGTAACATCGTCCATTTCTTTGCTCCCTTCAAGCTTTTTTGTAGAGAAAATCCGCGCCAAAAAAATACATATTTTACCTTATCTATAATTTAATTTTAACACATTTTCGCCTAAAAGTCAAGCGTTTTATGAGAATTCCGCCCTTTATTGCAGTAATCTTTTCCTTTGCGCCTATAATTCATGTATTTTTAATTTTTTCGTCACAAATTTAAAATATTTTCAAAAAAAGCTTGACAAAATTACCCAATGCTTATATAATCATGTTAGAGTACAAATAAATTATAGGAGGTAGTTTATGTTTAAACGGTTTTTAGCAACAATTACTGTATTAGTGATGGCAGTTGCTTTATTGCCGTCGATGACTTTTGCAGAGGAAGAGCTTAAATACACAGATATCGGCGGACATTGGGCAGAGGCTCAAATTACGGAATGGAGTGATTTGGGCATTTTACAAGGCAACGACAGCGAGTTTCTTCCGGATGACGAAATCAGTCGTGCGGAAATGGCGGCAATGATAGTGCGCATTATGAAGTATCAGACCCCCGCTGCCAACACATTCACGGATTTGGGACAAGATTGGTACACGCAGGATGTTCTGCGCGCGAACAACGCGGGGGTTATTATCGGGTACGGTAACGGCGAGGTTCATCCGTTGTCAAGCCTAACTCGCGAGGAAGCGGCGACGATTTTAGGGCGCTCGATGGACGTAGTGCAAAGCTCGTCTGCGACCGAATTTATTGACAGGGCTAAAATCAGCCAGTTTGCGCTGGGGTACATCAATGCGCTTGCGTCTAAGGGGATTTTGACGGGTGCGAATAATATGATTAATCCGACGGAAAACGTTACACGCGCGGAGGTAGTCGCTATGCTCGACAGGAGCATTTCGGGCTTGTACGGCACGGGCGGGGATGTTACGCTTACGGCGGACTCGAGCATTATACTCACCGCGGACGGCGTAACCCTCAAGGATACCACTATTGCAGGCGACGTAATTATAACGGAAGGCGTCGGCATCGGGGATATTATTTTGGATAATGTTAAAATTAGCGGTCGTTTGATTGTGCATGGCGGAGCTAATGTGATTGTTAAGGGCAATTCGGATGTAGCGGCAACCTTGGTGCGTAAGGCGGGCGGCATAGTTAATCTGGCTGTGCAGGGCGCGGCGGAGGTTGGCGAGGTACGCGTTGCCGACAATTCAGGCAGTGTTGCGATAAGCGGGTCGGTTGATTCTATCGTGGTTGGCGCTGAAGTTAATGTTACGTACAGCGACGGAACGGCAGGGACTGTGACTATCGAAGGCATTGGTTCGACTTTCACAAACAAAGGAATTGTGAGCGTTTTAGAGGCGAATAATAGCGGCGAGATAGTAAACAACGGGACGGTTAGCAAGTTGACGGCGAGCGCGAACGATGTGGTTTATGACGGCAACGCTCCCGGCGTATTGGAAGTAGACAGCAGTGTGACTTACCCCCCCGTGGACAGCAACGGCGTGTTGGTTCAGGCTAGAAGGACTGGCGGCGGTGGTTCAGGCGGTGGCGGCGGCGGACTTCCCCAAGCGACTCCGGCAGGTACGCCCGTAGTTCAGGGACCTGTGACGTCGCAGGAGATGGTAGAAGGGACGAATCCGGTAGCGGCAAAATGGGAAATTACACTTACTACCCTTTTGGAAGAAGGGGACACAGTCGGAATAAGAAGCAATTATTATAACGACACATTGGAGTGGGTTGCTCCTACGCCTACTCCGATTATAAGCGATCAGGTTGCGGCTTTAGTAACAGAATTGGATACTCTGGATAATGGCAATCATTATACTTTCGCTGTAAAAAGCGGAGGGTCGGGTGATACTATTGAAGTTACGCAAAATGTAGTAGAACAGGATAGTATCGCGCTTATCGGCACTGCAGCAAGCAAGTTTTCGTTGAGCAATACTGTGCCGTTTGACCTCGGGACTAAGTCCGTTTGGAAGGCATCGTTGGGCGCAAAATTGCAAAACGGCGATAAAATAGATGTGTCGGCAACAATCGGGGTCTTAGGTTCGCAAAGTGTGTCATTTACAGCTGATTCAACTTTTGCCGCCCTTAGCAGTCAGCAACAGGCGGAAGCGATTAAGACGGCGCTTGAAGCGGATAGTACTATAGCCTCGCTTTACGACTTCGAGCTTTCCGGCACTCAGCTTACGGCGACAGCTAAAAACGCGGGTACGGACAGTATTACTATAACGTTCACACCTGCAGCGACCAGCGTAGCCACGATTGAGGATGCCACGGCGTTTGAAGATGCGATTGCTATAGGTTATAAGAATATAACGGTTGACGGCAATCTGGATTTATCGGAAGAAGGAACCTTTGAGCTTGATGACGTGGAAGTGACGCTTGCTAATGGCAGCGAAACGGTACTGCCGATGGAACTTGATATCACAAACGGCGGCGAGTTGAAGGTAGAAGAAGGCGCTACGTTAAAATATGTAGACAGCTTGGGCAATACAGAGGAATTGATTGGCGATAACTCTTTGGTTCTTGATGAAGACGCATCAATTACAATTACGGGTACGTCTACCGGAGCTTTCAACACTTGGACGCGTCAACTAGTAATAACGGGAGATGTTGTTGTTAAATCCCCCACAGAATTAGTGTTTGCCGTAGGTGAAACTGTGACTATAAGTGCCGATTCTACTGTTACCATTGAAGATGGTGCGGCGTATTATTTCCTCGGATCGACTTTGAATGTTGTCGGCACCGCCGATACATCTATCTTAGTGATAGAAAGCGGAGCAATTGTTGACAGTAAAGCGAGTTCCGCACCACTTAGCACCGGATTATATAAATGGAACACTAGTCAGTGGGAATTACAAACATGAAAAAGAAAATAAACTAGATATGGAAAATATGAAAACACCCTTCAGCAATCGCTCTAGGGTGTTTTTAGTCTTAATTACGGCGTCGCAAAAGGGGTTGTAAAAGGGAACAGGTAATAGGGAACAGGGAACAGGGAACAGGGAACAGGTATTGTTGAATTGCTTACGCAATTCTTTTTATTTAATTTAATTCAAAGATTTTCGTAGGTCCAGGTAATAGGTAGTGTTGAATTGCCCACGCAATTCTTTTGTTTTATTATTCAAAGATTTTCGCAAGAAAATCTACTACACCTGTTCCCTGTCACCTGTTCCCTGTTCCCTCTTTAAAGGTTTTCGCAAGAAAATCACTACACCTGTTCCCTGTTCCCTATATATGTTTAAAAACACCCATCAGCAACTGCTTTAGGGTGTTTTTGCTATTAATAAAATACAGTGTTATTTCTTATTTATTGCTGATATAGTCCGCTAAATCTACGACCTTGCAGGAATAGCCCCATTCGTTGTCGTACCACGCAATTAGTTTTGCGAAGTTCGGATTGAGGGAAATCCCTGCGCCCGCGTCAAATATCGACGTGCGGCTGTCGTGAATAAAGTCCGAAGAAACCACGGCGTCCTCGGTATATCCCAAAATCCCTTTCATCTCGCCGTCAGCGGCTTTTTTAATTGCCTCTTTAATTGCATCGTAGTCGGCGGGTTTTTCCAAACGTACGGTAAGGTCCACGACCGAAACGTCGGCAGTCGGCACGCGAAACGACAGACCCGTAAGCTTGCCGTTCAGCTCCGGAATTACCTTCCCCACAGCCTTTGCCGCGCCTGTGGACGAAGGGATAATATTAAACGCCGCGCCGCGCCCTCCGCGCCAATCTTTTTTTGAGGGACCGTCTACCGTTTTTTGCGTTGCGGTAGTCGCGTGAACCGTGGTCATAAGCCCCTCGACAATGCCGAAATTATCATGAATAACCTTAGCGAGCGGAGCCAAGCAGTTAGTCGTGCAGGATGCGTTGGAAATAATGTTCATGCTAGGGGTGTATGAATTGTGGTTCACGCCCATAACGAACATCGGCGCATCCGCGGAAGGAGCGGTTATAATCACCTTTTCGGCGCCTGCCGCAATATGCGCGTTTGACTTCTCGGTGGTGGTGAACACGCCCGACGCCTCAATTACATACCTTGCGCCCGATTTATCCCAACCGATGTTGGCGGGGTCGGTCTCATTTGTGACGGTGATTTCTTCGCCATTCACTATTAATTTGTTGCCCTTAGCCTCGATGGTGCCCTGAAATTGCCCATGAACGGTGTCATATTTGAGCATGTACACCATATAATCCGCGCTAATGAAGGGGTCGTTTACAGCGACCACTTTAACCTTGCCGGATTCAATCGCGGCGCGCAGAACCAGCCGACCAATGCGTCCGAATCCGTTAATTCCTACATTTACCATAGTTAAACAGCTCCTTTGTTAATTGAATTATAGCCGCTTGTCGAAATAAATCAGACCCCGCAAATTAGCCTCATAACCTTAGTTTCGGTGCGAGGCAGCTTTGCCGATGCGGCTTAAATTTTAATTTAATCAATCGTGAAGGGCAGCAGGGCGATGTGGCGCGCGCGTTTGATTGCCAACGTCACTTGACGCTGATGTTTGGCGCAATTTCCGCTTACGCGCCGCGGAATTATCTTCCCGCGTTCCGTTATAAATCTCCGAAGCCGCGCTATATCCTTATAATCTACAAATTTAATCTTATCTATGCAAAAAGGACAAGAACGCCGTCTTGCTCGGCGCATCCCGTTTTTGCGGTCATTTTTTTGGTTGGGTTCCATAGTTTCACCACCTTTGTTGTGCTCGGCGAAAAACGCCCCTGCCTCGTGCGCTACGTATTAAAAGGGAAGGTCGTCATCGGCGTCAATTGCCATAAATCCTTCGTTGTGAGGTTCTTCGTAATTACTACTGTCGGAGGTCTGACTCTCGCCCGTGTTTTCGGACCGCTTATCGCCGCAAAAGTTAATCTCGTCGGCGACAATATCGGTAGCATACCGTTTTTTGCCCTCATTATCGTTCCAAGTGCGCGTCTGGATGCTGCCCACGACGTTAATCATTCGTCCTTTTGTGAAATATTTGCTGACAAATTCCCCCGTTTGCCGCCACGCGACACAGTTGATGAAATCCGCTTGCCTTTCCTCGCCCTGACGCACAAATCGGCGGTCTACCGCAACGGTAAAACTGCAAACGGATACGCCGTTAGGAGTTGAGCGCAATTCCGGGTCACGAACCAGTCTACCCATCAAAACAACTTTATTCAACATCTTTTGAATCCTCCTCAGATACGTTCGCAGCAGCTTTTTTCACTGCCGTCGACTTAGTTTTAGGTTTGGGCGATTCTTCGGCGGTCTTTTCAGCGGCGGATTTTTTAGCTGTAGTTTTGCGAGCCGCGGGTTCTTCAACCGCCGGTTTTTCTTTATCCGACGCGGATTTTTTGGCTTTTGTAGCTGTAGTTTTTTCCGTCGCGGACCCGGTGGATTTCAGCTTTTCGTCGGCGACTTTTTCAGCCTCGACCGCTTCAATTTCGGGTTCCATAATCGCGGGTTCGACAACTACAGGCTCAATAGCTACAGGTTTTTTCTCCGACGGGTCGTCGGTTGCTGATTCCTCAACGGAAGACACATCAATTTCGATGTTTTTATCAATAAATTCCGCGGTTACGGCTTCATCGACCGTAGCCTCCGAATGCGCATCCTCCGCGTATTCATTAATCAGAGTAGGTTCGTCGGAAAGCGCGCCGGTCAAAGGCTTTTCAGCGGCAGGTCCCGTGATTGCGGGCTCCTTAACTATCGGCTCAACCGCTACGGGTTCCGCTGCATTTGACGTTTCAACCGGAGCCTCAAAATTTTCAGCGGAGCTCGCGGGCGATTCGTCCTGAGACGACTTAACCCCTCTGTTGGCAACGTTGCGAGATGTTCGACCGGGGTTGGCGGGCGGTATATCCAAATAACGCTCGTCCTTGCGAACAACAAGCGTACGTATAACGCCGTCCGTGATTTTATAAACTCGGTCAAGTTCTTTGGGAAATTCGGAGTCTGATGTGAAGCTAATCAGCGTATAATGCCCTTCTAATTTGCCGTCTATGGGATACGCCAAACGACGTTTGCCCCATGTGTCAATGCCATCAATCGTAGCGGACGACTCGATAAGAGACTTAAATTTTTCTAAAAGCTCGTCAAGCTCCTCCTGAGATTTGCCGGAATCTAATATTAAAACCGTTTCATAAGCGTGTTTTGTTTTTTCCATTCTTTTTACACCTCCTTGTGGACTGCGCGGACGCATGAAGCCGCCCGCAACTAATGACCCTCGCGCGAGGGTAAGGATTTTCTCACGATGATATTTTATAACAAAAAAAGGGATTTGTCAACCCCTAATTTTTGCAGTCCTAAATAAAATTTGTTTTTAATTGGTTTTTTGCAACAGACGGAATAAGATTACCACCGCTTCGGCTCGCGTTGCTCCGGCGGTAGGATTGAATGAATGCGTATTTTGAGCGTTAATAACGCCCTCCATCAGCCCGTTTTTCTGCACTGCCTCCACAGCCTCCAACGCCCAAGCGCCTATGTCGGTTTTATCCGCGAACTCGAAATTTGCGCTCGTTTCAGGTAGCGCGATTCCCTTATAATCTAAGTATCTTGTGATTATAACCGCAATTTCCTGCCTTGTAACCGTTTGCCCGGGCGCGAACAGGGAGCCGTCGTAGCCGTTGACAATGCCCGTGTTTTCCGCCCACGCGACGTACTTTGCAAACCAATCGTTGAGCGACACGTCGAGGAACGTTTCCTTGCCCTCGATTTCATCGCCGCTCATGGTTGCCAACAATTTCACCATTTCTGCGCGGGTTATCGCTCTGCCGGGCTGGAAGGTGCGATCATCCATGCCGTCCACAATGCCGAGCGCGACCATCTCGTTAATCTCAGCCTCCGCCCAATGCTGCGCAATATCGGTAAAACGGGGAGTGGTATCGGGGGACGGAGTTGGACTATTGTCCGGCGATGGTTTGGGTGAAGGGGGCATATTCCTGCCGCCGCTTGACCCGCCGCCGCCGCTCGAATTCAGCGTATATTGAGCCGTTACAATCAAGTCGCTTGTCACATTATCAAACGCCATATCCCACCCGCTGAATGTGTATCCCGCGCGGGTCGGATTTTCCGGCGCGGTTGCCGCTTCGCCGTACGTTATATCGGTTTCGGTCTTTAAAATCTCGCCGTCGTAATCCTTAAAATATACGGTGTATTTTGTCGCCCTCGCGGTAATCTCCGCGACGTCATTCTCCGTGATATAGCTGTCATTATCCATATCCGCCTTGTCCAATTCGTGTTCAGCCATAGTGCTTTCACCGGCGAGAAACGCCTGAATAAACGCCACATCGTCGTCGTCCGCGACACCGTCATTATTAATGTCGCCGACAATATCCGTGATGTTCGGCTCAGTATCAGACGCGCCGGGCGGTTGCAGATAATAATGAGGAATTATATCGCCGTCAAAGGAATAATTTAAAATTTTGAATTTATACAGGAAAAGGGCGGGGTCCTGGCTTCCCGCGAAATGTTGATAAAAGCCCGTGTCAGCCACAATGGTCCGCTCGTGAAATGTCACGGTTTTAACGGACAGACCAACTTCCGCGCTTGTAACGCCTTCGGCTAGTTTAAACACATGCGGGTCGTTAGAGCTATTGACCAAAGCCATAAAAGACGCTTTTTCATCGGCGTTATGAATAATATACGGGTCCTCAATCGTCCCCGAGCCCTGTAGAACTAACGCGGGGACTACTTGTATATTATTTAATCCGATAGTGTTCTTGTTGGTAATAACATCGTATTTCGTTTTGCCGTCAGGAGTTTGGTAGCCTTCGGGGATGTCAATTGAGCCGAATAAATATACTTGACTGCCGGAAAAATCCGCATGTCCCCGAAGAGTACGGCTTATTTCGTCACTGCCGATTTTCGCGTCCCCGTAATAAAAATCAAAAGAGTAGGTAATAACTTTATCAACACGAACTGATTGCTCTATAACGGTTAATTCTTTATTTGTAGCTAATAATCCGCTATCTCCAATAGGAATAATAGGACCGCCTGTATAAATCGGATCAGGATCATTTATTATTAGACCGCTTATGTACCAACTAATACTATTCTTGCCATTTACCGTAAAACCCGACGGAACAGGCATGGCTACTGTGATTGTATCGGGGACAATTATGGAACCAAAAGTATGATGGAAAACACTGACATAATTATATTCCGCTAAAATAGTGTTGTTGTCAGCGCTTTTGAACTGAAGATTTGCAGTGTCATGCCATGTGCCGTAATTGTTTACAGTGGGGAAATTACCGTCTTTAATGTAGACGGAGCTTCCGAAAGATGTCCCTTCTAACTTATCACAAAGCGTATCCCACTCATCAATGTTGCTGATAATATATGGATTTGAGCCTGTACCCGTACCCGTTAACGGGATATCAAGGGCAAGTTTTAAAATATTGTCGCCGGGTGTCAGAATCGAATACTCATTACTGTATGTATATGCAATAGTTTCGCCGTGATATTTGTAACCGCTTGGAACGGTATAAGATGAACCGCCTGCAAACCGGTCTCCATAAGGTATGTCGTAATTAGGAGGAATACTGTCGGGGCGAGTGCGTTGTACAGTGGACGCGACAGTCCTAAAAGAATTAAAGGTATCCACAACTTCATCGCCGTGTTTAAATATTATTCTGTGAAATTTAAAGTCATCGCCTGACGTTTTATCAACGATTAATCCGTCTGTAATTTCAAAGAATTTTTCCTTGTAGTTTCCTTTTTGAGTGTCTAAAAAAGTCGCCCACTGTTCGCTGTCTGAAATAATATAGGGATTTGCTTGTGTACCCGCGCCCGTTAAAGTTAAATCGCGGACTACTTCAAAGGTCGCGTTGCCGCTCGTCCAAACGACATTTCCGCCGCGATATAAATAACCGTCCGGGATTTTAACTACTGCGCCGTAAACTCTGTCTATATTGTTTGCCGTCATATCCACAGCGCGGACTTTGCCGACGCTTACGCCGTTATATGTAAAATCTGTGTAAACAAAGGATATTCCTGCGTTAGAAGGATGATATTCTAAGAGGTTGTCGTCTTCTATGAATACCTTACATGTGAATAATGAATTACCAGCGCTTAATAACGTGGATTTTACCGCTTCTAAATCACTGTCCGTAATGCCGCTTAAAGTGTAATAAAGCGTCTCGGAATCTTCTAAATGCGCAAATTCTTTATATGCTAATTCGTCAGCTTTTTCGCGGATTAACGTTCTAAATTGTTCGGCGGAAGTAATCACTATTTCCGTATCGGCGGAAACAGTAGTCGCGGGAACAATGCCGACTAATATACACACGCAAAGCATCACAACAACAATCTTTTTGGCAATTAAAAACTTCATAAATTTCCACCGCTTTTCCTAATATGGTAAAAACACCTACTCTTTTATTCTATCACAAATTTAACTCAAAAAAATTAATGTCACAGAAACTTAATCGTTCTGTAACATTAATGTAATATTTTTTTCAGATTTATTTAGATATTTTAATCCCGTCGGAGTAATCAACGGTTATCGTATCGCCGTTTTTAATTTCGTTGGAAATGAGCATGTGGGTAATTTTGCTCTCAATTTCCTTTTTTATAACGCGCCGCATGGGACGTGCGCCATATTTGGGCTCATAGCCCTTATCTACGATAAATTCAGCCACCGCGGGCGTGAATGTGATGGTGATTTCCTTTTCCGCGAGCCCCTTTTCCAGCTCGGAAAGCATAAGCTCGGCGATGAGCAATAGGTCGTGTTTGTCAAGCGGATTAAAGTTGATGACCTCGTCAACCCGATTCAAAAATTCGGGGCGGAAAATATCCTTGAGCGCGGTGTCAATTTTACTTTTGCTCGTGGATTCAGCGGTTTTATTGAACCCATAGCTGCCGTCCTTGAGCGTTGAGCCGGCGTTGGACGTCATAACAATAACGCTGTTTTCAAAGCTAACCAGCCGCCCGCGCGAATCGGTGATGCGCCCCTCGTCAAGCACCTGAAGGAGTATATTAAAGATATCGTGGTGCGCCTTTTCGATTTCGTCGAGAAGAATGACGCAATACGGATTCCGACGCACTTTTTCGGTGAGCTGCCCCGCGTCGTCGTAGCCAACATAGCCAGGAGGCGACCCGATAACCTTCGCGACAGCGTGTTTTTCCATATATTCGCTCATGTCAAGGCGAATTAGCGAGTCCTGCGTGCCGAATAATTCCTGCGCAAGCTGGCGCACAAGCTCGGTTTTACCCACGCCCGTGGGACCGACAAAAATGAAGGAAACAGGGCGTTTACGCGGAGAAATCGCGGCGCGGTTCATTCGTACGGCTTCGCTGACGGCTTTAACCGCTTGATTCTGACCGATTACATTTTTTTCCAACCGCGCTTCGAGGCTCATCAACTGATTTGCCTCAAATTCGGTGATTTTTTTGATGGGGATGCCGGTCCAAAGCTCGATTACCTCGGCGACGTCCTGCGCGGAGATATACACGTCCGTGCATTGATTCTCAAGCTGCTGGATTTTCTCTATGAGGCAGCACTCTTTTATCTTTAAATCAGCCGCTTTTTGGTAGTCCTCGATGGAATCGGCGGAAACGGCGTTTTCCTTTTCTTTTTGAATCTTCGCCAGGTCCAAACGCACCTTCGCAAGCTCCCAAAGCTCTGTGTTATTGATGTTAATCCGCGCGCCCGCCTCGTCAATGACGTCTATCGCCTTGTCGGGCAGGAAGCGGTCCGTGATGTATCGTTTGGAGAGTGTAACCGCCGTTTTTATAACTTGGTCGGAGATTTTAACTCCGTGGAATTTCTCGTAATTATTGCGTATTCCTTTGATTATTTCGATAGTTTCGTCGCTCGAAGGCTCGCGGACCATAACGGGCTGAAAACGCCGCTCAAGCGCGGAATCCTTTTCAATATATTTGCGATATTCGTCTAGAGTAGTCGCCCCCACCACCTGTATTTCGCCCTTTGCAAGCGCGGGTTTGAGTATATTTGCGGCGGACATCGCGCCCTCGGCATCGCCTGCGCCGATTATGCTGTGCACCTCGTCGATTACCAAAATCACGTTTTTAGCCTCTCGCGCCTCATCAACGATGTTTTTCAGACGCTGCTCAAATTGACCGCGGAATTGAGTTCCCGCGACAATAGCCGTGAAATCCAGCAGATAAATCTCTTTATTCAGCAGCTTGGGCGGCACCTTTTGCTCCACGATTTTAAGCGCCAGCCCCTCGGCGATTGCCGTCTTGCCCACGCCGGGTTCGCCTATCAAACAGGGATTATTCTTAGTGCGTCGGTTGAGGATTTGCATGACGCGCTCAATCTCGTTTTCCCGCCCGATTATCGGGTCAATTTCGTGATTTTTAGCCTTAACATTCAAGTTCGTGCCGTATGCGGAAAGATGGCTGCGCTTTCTGTTTGCCTTCTGCTTGACTTTCGTGGCAGTAACCCGCGCGGGCTCGTTGTTTTGGGACGCGTCGCGGTCGTTATCCTCGATAAGCTCGGGCGAAAACGCGGACATAATATTCCTCATAACATCTTGGTCAAACATCTCAAAATCAGCGGTATTAATTCCCATTTTTTGCATTATATCGTCGATAGGCGCGATGTTAAGCTCGCGCGCGCAATTAAGGCAAAGCCCTTGGCTGGACTGTTTTCCGTTTTTTATTTCCGTGGCGAAAACTACCGCGATATTCTTCTGACAACGTGAACACAACATATCAATCACACTCCTCATTTAAAGTTAAGTAATACTACTGAGCCTTTTTGACCGACTTTTTAACATATTTGTCGTTGTATAACTCTATACATTCCATGATGGTTTCTTCGGCTCTCACTCTGCCTAAAATGTTCTCGACCTTTGTAAATTTGTTCTCAAGGTTTTTGTAAACCTCAAAAAAGTGCTTGATTTCGTTGAAAATATGAAGCGGCAAATCCGAAATGTCTTTATAGCAGCTCATGGACGGGTCGCCGAAAGGGATAGCTATAATTTTTTCGTCATCATCGTCGTTATCTATCATTTTCAGCACGCCAATCGGATAGCATTGGACGAGCGTCATGGGCAAAATGGATTCCTGACACAGCACGAGAATATCCAGCGGGTCGCCGTCCTGCGAGAGGGTGCGGGGGATAAAGCCGTAATTAGCGGGATAATGCGTGGACGTGAAAAGAACGCGGTCCAAAATAAGCATGCCCGTGTCTTTATCCAACTCATACTTTTGCTTACTGCCCTTAGAAATCTCGATTACCGCGGTCAGGCTGTCGGATGTAACTCGAGATTCGTCTAAATCGTGCCAGATATTCATGAATTCATCTCCGAATTTATATTAACTCCCTACATGTTTATTGTATCATAACAATCGCTAAAAGTCAATAGCTAAATTGGTATTGACAAAAAATGCCTCGAGTGATAGAATCTATTTTAGGAGGAAACTATGCGCAAAATTTTGCTGACCTTGATGGGAATGGAAATCGGCGGGGCGGAGACGCATGTGGTCGAGCTTGCCGTCTGCCTTAAAAAACGCGGGTGGGATGTAACGGTCGCGTCTAATGGCGGCGTTTACGAGGCGGAGCTTGCCCGCGCGGGGGTCGCCCACTTTTGCGTACCCTTGCACAACAAAAATCCGTTCAACATGTTTAGCGCGTATCGTGCCCTAAAACGTATGGCTATGCGCGAAAAATTTGATATTATACATGCTCACGCGCGCATTCCGGCTTTTATTTGCGGGCTGGTGGCGAGGGCTTGCGGGATACCGTTCATTACCACCGCGCATTGGGTGTTTAAGGCGTATTTCCCCTTCAATATAATCTCCGACTGGGGCGAGCGGACGATGGCTGTCTCCAACGATATTAAGCAATATTTGATTGATAATTATAATATGCCGGCGCGCAAAATTGATGTCACCATTAACGGGGTGGATACCGAAAAGTTCTCGCCCGGCACGGATTATAAGCGTATAGAGCGGGAATTAGGGCTGCAGCGCGGCAAGAAGCGGATAGTTTACGTCAGCCGCATGGACTCGGACAGGAGCGCGGTGGCGTTTATGCTTACGGACGCGCTTGTGATGCTGAAAAATCCCGATTTGCAAGCGATAATCGTAGGCGGCGGCGACGATTTGGAGCGGCTGGAAAGGTATGCGGGCGATGCTAATAGAAAGCTCGGGCGCAATGCGATAATTGTGACGGGGGCGCGGACGGACATCAACGAATGCGTAGCTTGCGGAGATATATTTGTGGGGGTGAGCCGCGCGGCGCTGGAGGGGATGGCGGCGGGAAAGCCCACTATTATAGCGGGGAACGAGGGGTACATAGGGATAATTTCGCCGCAAACCTTTGACGCGGCGTTTGCCACTAATTTTTGTTGCCGCGGCTGCGAGGAGGCGACGAGCGAGCTGCTTGTGAGGGATATTTCCGCCTTGATTGACGCTGATAATAAAGATATGAAGGAATACAACCGAAAATTGATTTTGGAAAGATATTCCATTGATAAAATGACGGACGATTATGAGCTTGCGTACCACAAATTAGGGCAGAAAACCGTGATTATTTCGGGATATTACGGGTACAGAAATATTGGTGATGACTGCCTTCTTTCGGCGATTTTCGCCTCGCTCGACGCAAGCGGCTTGCCGATGGATATAACGGTTTTGTCCAGAAATCCGCAAGAAACGCAGAAGTTGTGCGGCGCGCGCTCAATAAGTCGATTCAACATCCTAAAGATTATTCGCGCCATGAAAAAGGGGAAGGGGAATAGGCTGCTAATCAGCGGTGGGGGGAGCATTTTGCAGGACATAACAAGCACGAAATCGATTTTGTATTATCTTTTTATAATATCGCTTGCAAAGTGGCTGAAAATGCGCGTTTTCGTATATGCAAACGGCATCGGTCCGATTAATCTGCCCAAAAATCGACAGCGAACCAAAAGGGTGCTTTCTAAGGCGGACGCGATAACGTTGAGGGAGATGCGCTCGCTTAAAGAGCTTGAAATTATGGGCGTAGAATGCGGGGATATGAGGGTGACGGCGGACCCGGCGTTTTCGCTTGTCGCGTGTGGGAATGAGCGCGCGGAGCAAATTCTCGCGGCGGAAGGGGTTGCGCCCGAGGAGAAGTATTTTATTGTTGCGGTGCGCCCGTGGACGGCTAGTGATGTGGATTTTGTTGATAAAATAGTGTCCGTGTGCCAGGGGTGCCGTGAAAAATATGGGTTCGCTCCGCTTTTTTTGGTCATGCAGCCGTGCAAGGACAGACGAATCAGCCGTGATATTTGCGGGAAAGTGAGCGGCGGGAAAATAATCAACGGCAATTACGATGTGAGCGAAATCTTGGGAATTGTGTCAAAGGCGGAGTTTGTCGTGGGTATGCGCCTGCATTCCATTGTGTACGCGGCGGCGCAAAGTGTGCCTTTTATAGGGATTGCTTACGACCCGAAGATTAACGCGGTGGCGGCTGAATTCAGCGAGGCGCTTTTGCATGATGTGGGCGCGCTTAATTCCGAAAATCTGCTGCAAGATATTGATTATATAATCGAAAACCGTGATAAAATCAGCAAGAAATTGGCGGCGGACGCGGCGGAAATGCGCTCCAAAACGAATGAGGACGGCATGATAGCGGCGGGGTTGCTGTCATGAAAAATATACTTGCGATTCACGATATTTCAAGCTTAGGGAAGGCGTCGCTGACGGTGGTTATCCCGATTTTGTCGGTAATGGGCGCGCGCGTGTGCCCGCTGCCGACGTCGGTTTTATCCAGCGTCACGAGGGGCTACGGTACGCCGGAGATAGTTGATTTGACGGATTTTATGCGGCGGGCGAAGGAGCATTTTGCGAGGGTGGACGCGGAGTTTGATTGGATATACAGCGGATTTTTAGGCGCGCCGCAACAGGCGGATATTATAATGGAAATGATTCGCAACCATGCCTCGGCAAAGGCGCTGATTGACCCCGTTTTTGGCGACGAAGGCAAGCTATATTCTACGATGTCTATGGATATGGTGCGGAAAATGCGGGATTTGGTGCGATACGCGGATGTTATTACGCCCAATTGGACGGAGGCGCAATTCCTGACGGGCAAAAAGGCGGAGGACCCGAGGGATGTGTGCCTGAGGCTATGCGAAAACAGCGTAAAAAAGGATAAAATAGTGGTTATAACCAGCGTCCCCAACAGCAAAGGCGATTGCGTAAATACGGTGTTGTACGAGGCGGAAAAGGATGAATTTGAGGTTATTTACGGCGATTATACTCCGCATGAGTACAGCGGGGCGGGCGATGGATTTGCAAGCGTCTTGTTGGGCGCGCTGATTAAGGGTAATAGTCTTGATAAATCCGCTCAAAATGCCGCTAAATTCATTGCGCTCGCGGTGGAAGCCAGCGCGGGGAATAAAAAATGTGAGTTGGAAATAGAAAAAGTGCTTGACAGTTTGTTGGATATATGATATACTTTTCTGGTGTAGAGAAGGGACGTGCAAGTATGAATGAGATTATTAAAGCGATAGCGCAGGAGCAGATTAGAAGCGACCTGCCGGAGGTGCTGGTCGGCGACACGGTGCAGGTTTTTATTAAGATTAAAGAGGGAAACCGCGAGCGTGTGCAGATGTTCGAGGGCATTGTGATTTCAAAGAAAAACGGCAAGCAAATAGGCGCGACTTTTACGGTGCGGCGTGTGGCTTTTGGCGTCGGCACGGAAAAGACGTTCCCATATAATTCGCCGTCGATAGAGAAAATCAAGATTGTGCGCCACGGTCAGGTGCGCCGCGCGAAGCTTTATTATTTGCGTGAAAGAATTGGCAAAGCAGCGAGGATAAAAGAGAAAATATAGGGTTTAGTCCGCGTGGGCGAGAAGTACCGATGAAAGGATGTCGTTGCTATGGGTGAAAAGGTAAGAAAAAGTCTTACTGTCGAGGTTCTGGAATGGGCGCAGGCGTTGGTGCTTGCCTTTATAGTTGCATATTTGATACGTACATTTGTGTTCACTTTGGTCATGGTGGACGGACCGTCTATGCAGCCGACGCTTGAAACCAACGACAGGCTGTTTGTGACAAAGCTGCTATATAAGCCGCATAATGGCGATGTTATTGTTTTTAAGCCCGCGAATAATCCTTCCGTTCAGTATGTTAAGCGCGTTATCGCGGTCGGCGGGCAGGAGATTGACATTGACTACCAGAACAGCACGGTATACGTGGACGGCGATAAATTGGATGAGCCTTACATTAACGAACAAGGGCTGCAAATGAGGGGAGATATGAATTTCCCCGCGATAGTGCCGGAAGACAGTGTTTTTGTTATGGGTGATAATCGCAATAACAGCCGTGACAGCCGCCGCACGGAGGTCGGTTTTGTCTCGCTGGATTCAATAGTGGGGCGGGCGGTGTTCAGATTCTGGCCGTTTGAGAAATTCGGCGCGGTGAAAGCCGTGGGTTCACTTGCCGAAGTCGGGCAGTATTAAGCGATATAAGGTGATATAATGAACATTCAGTGGTTCCCCGGGCATATGGCGAAGGCGAAGCGGGAGATTGGCGAGAGCTTGAAAATGGCGGATATAGTGATTGAAATCGCGGACTGCCGTGCGCCGAGAGCATCGCGAAGCTCGGATTTGGGGCATTTGATTAATAGGAAGCCGTTGATTGTTGCGCTGAATAAGTGTGATTTGGCGGATTCGAGCGTGACCTGCGATTGGATTGAGCATTTTATAAAAGCGGGGACGGTTGCGGTGCCTATTTGCAGCGTCACGGGCGATAATTTTGCGGAATTGAGAAGGATGTTAGATAGCCTTGCGCAGGAAAAACGCGAGCGTGACCAAGCGCGCGGGATGAAAGGGCGCGCGATAAAGATATTAGTTGCGGGTGTTCCTAATGTGGGGAAATCCGCTTTTATTAACAAATTTTCGGGGCGCAGCGCGATGGAAATCGGGAACAGACCGGGAGTGACTAAGATGCCGCAATGGATTCGCGTCGGTGACGGCTATGATTTGTTGGATACGCCGGGGGTGCTTGCGCCGAAGTTTAATGACGAGCTCACGGGGCTGCGTCTGGTGTGGATTGGCGCGATAAAAGACGAGATAATCGACAAAACGGAGGCTGCAATGTTGCTGTGCGAGTTTTTGCGCGACAACTATCCCGAAAGCTTGCGGGAGCAGTACAAGCTGGATGGGGAGCTCGGCGGCGGATACGAAATTCTGCTTGAAATAGGGAAAAAGAGGGGCTGTATTGTTTCGGGCGGCGAGGTGGATGAACATAGAGCTTCCGGAATAATTTTGGACGATTTCCGTGCGGCGAAAACCGGACGCATAACGCTGGAAAACGTGTAAATTTACGATAGAGGTTGAGTTTTAAGTTATCGGGGTAAAGAGAGGAGATTGTGATTATGCCGGACCTTTTGCTGGAAGTTGAGATGAAAGCGCGCGGTTTTTCGTGCGTTTGCGGTGTTGATGAGGCAGGGCGCGGTCCTTTGGCGGGTGACGTATACGCGGCGGCGGTGGTGATTGATTTCCCTAAAAGCGACGAAAATTGGTGGAGGGAGATTGACGATTCCAAAAAGCTGACGCAGGCTAAGCGCGAGAGGCTTTTCGACGTGATTTGTGAAAAAGCCCGTGCGTGGGCAGTTGCGCGCGCCACTCCGCGGGAAATAGATGAGATTAATATACGCAATGCCTCTTTTTTAGCCATGAAACGCGCCGTTGAACGCCTTGGAGAGCGTGGGGTAATGCCGGATTACGCGCTTATCGACGGGAATGGCATGTCCGGGCTGGAGATTCCGTTTTCCTGCATAGTTAAGGGCGATTCCAAAAGCTTTTCCATAGCGGCGGCGTCTATTTTGGCGAAGGTTTCGCGCGACAGGGCGATGCGGAAATTGCACGAGCTGCACCCTGAATACGGATTTGCAAGCCACAAGGGGTACCCGACAAAGGCGCATTATGAGGCGATAAAGGCGTATGGAACGCTTGATGTGCATCGTAAGAGCTTCAGGCTGGAGGACGGCTGCTGTGAAGAGGCATAACAAAGATTTGGGCGATTTAGGCGAGAAATACGCCGTAAAACGCCTGCGCAGACGCAGATATAAAATTGTTGCGACTAATTATTCGTGCAAATTGGGCGAAATTGACATTATTGCGGCGAAGGGCGAATATATAGTTTTTATTGAGGTGAAAACGCGCGACAACAGTGAGTTCGGGCGACCCGCTGAGGCGGTAAACGGCGTCAAGCAGAGGAGAATCGCGAAGATTGCGAGCGTGTATATGACGCGGCATTCGGGGCGGACTGCGCGGTTTGACGTCATCGAAATTTTGGGCAGGTTGAGATTTAACGGCAAATTAAAGGTGAATGAGTTCAATCACATAGAAAACGCTTTTTATTGAGGGGATTTTGATGTTTATAGCCGATGCGCATTGCGACACGATTTCGAGAATTCTGGATACAAATGAAGGATTATTTCAAAACAGCGGGCATCTTGACATTATGAGGATGCGCAAAAGCGGTGTAATGATGCAGCTTTTCGCCGTGTGGACGGACCCTAAAACGGTGAATCCCTTCGCGAGGGCGACTGCCGTCATTGATAAATTCAACAAGGAATGCGGGATTAACGCGCAATATGTGTCGGTAAACGGCGTTGAGGAAGGAAAGATTAGCGCAGTTCTTACTATAGAAGGCGGTTGTGTGCTCGAGGGTGAGATAGCGAATTTACATAAATTTTGGGATATGGGCGTCAGGCTGATGACGCTCACGTGGAACGGCAGGAATGCGCTTGCGAGCGGGGTTTTGCAGGACGGAGAGGTTGACGGGGGGCTAAGCGGCTTCGGGCGTGAAGTGGTGCGTGAAATGGTGAAATTGGGGATGTTTATTGATGTTTCGCACATTGCCGAGCGCGGATTTTGGGATGTTATTGAGCAAACAGGAGGCGCCGTGCCGATTTTTGCCACGCACTCAAACGCGCGCTCAATCACGAATCATCCGCGTAATCTCACGGATGAGCAGATAAAAGCCATAATTTCCACTGGGGGATTTATCGGGCTTAATTTGTTCCCGGATTTTTTGGGCGGGTGCAATGTTAGTAATATCGCGAGGCACGCGGAACATATTATGAATTTGGGCGGCGTGGAAACTTTGGGGCTGGGCGCGGATTTTGACGGAGTGGATGTGTTGCCCGACGGTATCCATGGGGTGGAGGATATGGGCTGCATAAATGAGGTTATTTTGGGGGAATTTGGGGAAGAAACAGCTCGAAAAATACTTTTTGATAACTTATTTAAGCGTTTTTTTTAGAAAAATTTGAAAAAAACACTTGACAAACCTTTTTAAAAGTTGTATAATATAATCATGGGGGATGTGTAGTTACTTTGTCGTATCCGAATGGACGCATCGTAACAAATTGCAAACGGTACACATTCAAAGTTCTTATATGTATTGTACTCGGGGAAGCCCGAGGTTTCTATGCCACAAAGCGGAAGCAATATAAATAAGCAAAAATCAAGCAAATATTGTGTGGAGAAAATATAAGGGGGAGTAAGTTATGCCAGGAGAAGAAAATAACAAAAAACTCGAGGAGTTTTACGCAAGAATGGCTGCAAGGAGAGCGGAGCAAGAAGCTGAAAAGAAAGAAGCCGACAAAGGTGCGGTATTTGTAGCGCCGGGAGCTTCCGAGAAAAGTCGCGCTGTTAAGTCAGGAACAGGGAAGAAAGTTGCTGCCGGGATTGGTATAGGGGTAGCAGTAGCAGGTTCAGGTGCAGCGGGATATTTTATAGGTAATAATAAGACAAAAGACATGGAGAAGGCATATGCTGAGCTATTATCTGAACATGATGAAACGTTAGCCCAATATAAGCTATTCACCGGCATGTTTTTTAATGCGGGCGACGGTAAGCCTTTTAATGTAGTTGAAGGTGAGTTCCGTCCTACGGATTATAAGCGTTTTGACTTCACGGGTGAGGGAGTGGTTTCTGCCAAAGATGCCGTTAAGCTTTCCATGTGGTATACGCAACGAGTGCCCGATGAACAACTTTTAAATGAGCTTGGTCTTAAAGGAGCAAGTACTCATTTTGATTATGATGAACTTAAGGCTTTAACCTTCGGTCTTTATAATCCGGAAACCAAAGAGTATACAAATCCCAGCGAGGCAATAAAAGAGATGTTTAGAGATATCGACACATCACAAAACCCTGAATTGGCGAAGTATGCGCAGGCAGTGTTGAATGATGTGAACAATCTTGATAATTTGGCTCCGGGGCAAGTAGTTCAACAAACTACAGGTTCAAAGGGCGGTTCAAAGGTAAACACTGTCACGGTTACTAAAACAGTTGTTGAAAAAGACGAAGAGGCGCTTAATAGATTGAGAAGTGAATTTGCAATAGAGAAGGAAGCGTTGGAAGCACGGTTAAAAGCGGAAAATGCAGCCAAATCAATAGCGGCGGAGAAAGAGGTTATCGCCGGTATTAACAGATTAGTTGGTCTTACGGGATGGCCTCAGCCTGTAAAATTAGTTGCAGACGGTAATTTTGAGGATGTTCATGCAGCTCTTCTGGGAATAAATGAGTATATCGTTGCAAACGGTTGGAACAAAAATGCAAGCGATACAGATAGGATTGCAGGACAAACGCTTATAGACATGTTTATAAAGGGTTCAGGCGGATTAACCAACGAACAGAGAGATTTTTTGACAAATAATCCCATAACGAGGCAAGCTTATCATTGGGCTTATGACAGATATACAAAAGTTCAGGAGGACCTTAGAATTTCGGAAAAGGCATGCGAAGATTTGAGGAGAGAGTTAGCGAATAGCGGATCAATTATTATTGGTGGGTCGAGTTATTACAGAGAGCTTGCAAATGAAGTTGCTGCTTTGCTTGACACTACTGTTTCGGGTATAATTCCTGAATTGAAGGAAGTAATTGCGAAGGCAGCGGCAGCTCAAATATTGGAACAGAAACTCAAAGAGGCTCAAGAAGAATTAAGCAAGAAAGAAGCGGAGCTTGCAAAAGCGATAGAGGAACGGGATGCGCTTCAGGGACAAATTGAAAAGTTAGAAGAGCAAGCTCGAAATGACGCGGGGCTTCTGGAGAGCGAAAGGGCTGCGCATGAAGATTATGTACTTAATCACCTTCATGATAATGATGAGTATAACAAATTAGTTGAGGACTTAGAAGCAGCCAATGTTAGAATTGGTGAGTTGGAGCAAGAGTTAGCGGATTATATGAAAGATCATATTTATAGCAATGAAGAATATGAGGCTTTAGAGGAAGCGAGAAAACAACTTGAGGAAGAGAATGTAGAGCTTAAGGATCGCGTTGACGGCAATGAGAAGACTATACAAGAGAAGGATGACGAGATTGGGAAGCTGAAAGACAGAATTGACGAGCTGGAAAAGGGCAGCGGTAATGAAGAAGAATTAAAGAGATTGCGCGATGAAATTGATGGGCTTAAAAAAGACATTGTGAAGCTTGAACAAGAAAAGGCGGACTTAGTAAGAGAAAACGAGGGCTTAAAAAAGACAATTGAAGAGAAAAACAAGACAATTGCAGATAAGGACGCGGAAATCGCAAGATTAAACAAAATCATTGACGAGTTTGACAATGGGCAGATTAAAACTATTAAGGAAACGTTAGACAAATTGCAAGTAGCATATGATGAATTGCTAATAAAATGTGACGAATACCGTGTTGAGAGAGACGAGCTTGCACATGCGCTTGGATTATCAGAGGCAGATGTGGCTAGCCTTACAGCTGAAAATTCACAACTAAGGCAGGACAAATCTGTTCTGGAACAAGGGAAAGCTGAGTTAGAAGACAGATTACAGTCTGCGAAGGATGATGAACGGAACGCCAAGGAGCTGGGCGGAAATAATAGCACAAATTCAACGGAAAAGACGTTTGTTGATGGGTCAGGAGAAGTTATTCATAGCACCACCGGGTCGGGGGCTGTTGCTCAAGGGACTGAAGCTGAGGGAATCGCCGAAGACTTAGCTCCGGCGGCACCGGAAGTGGTAGTGGAAGAGGATGCACAAGCGCCGGCAGCGGTAGTTGCTGCTGATGATTCTCAACGGGCAAGTGTGAAAGACATATTGGATGCTCCAAAAGTGGATCAAGCTCCACAAGCTCCGGCAGAAAGCGCGCCTGCACAGGCAGCTCCGTCGGAAGGGGCGCCGGCGCCTCAAGCTCCTGCTGAGAGCGCGCCTACGCAGAATCAAACACCTCCTACAATATAATCGGAAGAGTGTAAAAAAGATAAAAATAAAGCTCGGCGGGAAAAACTCGTCGGGCTTTTTTGTTGAAGAAAAATGAAAAAACTCTTGACTTTTAGCTTAAAATATGATAAATTTTTACTTAGGAGGCGATAGAGGTTGAAAAGCGATATTGAGATAGCGCAAGAGTGCAAAATGAAGCCGATTTTGGAGGTTGCGGAAGAATATGGGATAAACGCGGACTTTTTGGAAGCTTATGGCAAGTACAAGGCTAAGGTTGACGAGCGGATTTTCGCTGAGACTGCCGGCAAAAAAAAGGGCAAATTGGTATTAGTCACGGCGATTAACCCCACTCCGGCGGGCGAAGGCAAGACTACCGTCACAATAGGGCTTGCTCAAGCCCTTAATTTAATAGGCAAGCGCACGTTTGCGGCGTTGCGTGAGCCTTCGTTGGGACCCTGCATGGGCGTCAAGGGCGGCGCGGCGGGCGGCGGGTATGCGCAAATGGTGCCGATGGAGGACATAAACCTGCATTTTACGGGGGATATCCACGCCATGACCTGCGCGCATAATCTGCTGTCGAGCATGATTGACAACCACATACACCAGGGCAACGAGCTTAATATTGACCCCAAACGCGTTATTTGGCGGCGTGTCGTGGACCTGAATGACCGCGCGCTGCGTGAGGTCATAGTGGGCATGGGCGGCAAAACCAATGGCACGATGCGTCAGGACGGGTACATGATAACGGTGGCGTCCGAAATAATGGCGATAGTGTGCCTGGCGCGCGATTTAACGGACATGAAGCGGCGGCTGGGCGATATACTTATCGGGTATAACCTCGATGACAAGCCTGTTTTTGCGCGTGAGCTCAAGGTCAACGGAGCGATGGCGGCGCTGCTCAAGGACGCGCTCAAGCCCAATCTGGTGCAAACGCTTGAGAATACGCCCGTTTTTGTGCATGGCGGACCCTTCGCAAACATTGCCCACGGCTGCAATAGTATCCGCGCGACGAAGCTTGCGCTTGCGCTGTCCGACATAACGGTCACCGAGGCTGGATTCGGGGCGGATTTGGGGGCGCAGAAGTTTCTTGACATCAAATGCCGCATAGCGGGGCTGGCTCCCGACGCGATTGTGTTGGTGGCAACCGTGCGCGCGCTTAAACATAACGGCGGGGCGGCGCGCGAGAAGTTGGGCGTGGAGGATTTGGACGCGCTGAGCGCGGGATTCGTGAACCTACAGAAGCACATAGAAAATTTGCAGAAATACGGTGCTCCTATCGTGGTCGCGCTTAATTCCTTTGCGACGGACACGGCGGCGGAAACGGATTATATTCGCAAGCGTTGTGAAAAAATGGGCTGCAAGTTCGCGCTTGCCGAGGTATTTAGCAAGGGAGGCGAAGGCGGCAGGGAGCTGGCGGAGGCGGTGCTTGCGGCGATGGAGCAGCCGTCGGAGTTTAAACTTTTGTATGAGGACGACATACCTATAAAAGAAAAAATTCTGGCTACCTGCCGCGAGATTTACGGCGCAAAGGACGTCAATTACACCCCCGAGGCGGACAAAATGATTGAGCGGGCGAAGGATTTAGGGTGCGGAAAATTCCCGGTATGCATTGCCAAGACGCAGTACTCGCTGTCCGACGACGCCGGCAAATTAGGCAGACCCGAAGGGTTTACGGTGACGATAAAGGAAGTGAGAATATCCAACGGCGCGGGGTTTATCGTGGCGCTGGCTGGCGATATCGTGACTATGCCGGGGCTCCCGAAAGCGCCTGCGGCGTGCAATATTGACGTTGATAACGACGGCAAAATTATCGGATTATTTTAGGAGGCGAGCATGAAAAATCACGCGCAATTTAAGCTCACATTGGCGGCGATTTTAACCGCAGTGGCGATAGTTATCCCCATGTTTATGCCTAAAATCGTTATCCCCCCGATGAGCTTCACGCTTACCAGCCACGTGCCCATATTTATAGCGTGTTTTATTTCGCCGGCGGTGGCGGTAGCGGTGGTAATTGGCTCTACCGCGGGATTTTTCCTTGCGGGGTTCCCGACCGTGATTGTGGCGAGGGCGGGCACCCATCTAATTTTTGCGGTGTTACTTTCGATGTACGTCAAGCGGTACGGAGCGCCCAAGACGTTTGTTGCCCGTTTGTGCGTGGGCGGCGCGGTGTCGGTGGTGCATGCGCTGTGCGAGGCGGCGGTGGTGCAGTGGATGTTTTTCCCCGAAGCCGCCGATAATCCCTATTATGTGCTGTATATTCTCGTGGGTGCGGGGACGTTTGCCCACAGCATGATAGACTACGCGGTCAGCGAAATTATCTATAAACGCTTGCGCATTGATAAAAAGTTTGAATAAAATTCCAATTTAAGTTAAAACTCTCCACAAGGAGGGTTTTATGGATGAGGAGCAGATTCCGTCCGAAGGTATGAACGAGACGGAGCCAATTAATATAGTCCCGCAGAGGGCTAAGCACAAGGTTCATTTGCTGAATATAATCGGACAAATTGAAGGGCACACGGTGTTACCGCCTCAAAATAAAACCACCAAGTATGAGCATGTTGTGCCTCAATTGACGGTGGTGGAGCAGGACGAGGAAATCGAGGGCTTGATGGTGACGCTTAATACCGTTGGGGGCGACGTGGAGGCGGGGCTCGCGATAGCGGAGATGATTTCGACCATGAGCAAGCCGACGGTTTCGTTGGTGATAGGCGGGGGGCATTCCATCGGTGTGCCGCTGGCGGTTGCCACGGACTACTCTTTTATTTCGCAGTCCGCCACCATGACGCTGCACCCGATTCGCATGACGGGGCTCATTATTGGCGCGACGCAAACGTACGAATATTTCGACAAGGTGCAGAAGCAGGTCGTCCATTTTATTGAGCGCAACAGCAACATAGCCGGGGAGAGATTGAAGGAGCTTATGCTTGCAACGGGGCAAATTTCAAACGACATAGGCACAATTCTTTTCGGGCATGAGGCGGTGGAAAAGGGCATTATAAACGAGGTAGGCGGCGTCGGCGACGCGTTCAGGAAGCTGTACGAGCAAATAGAGCTGCGCGCCAAGCCGAAGCCGGAGTAATAAGCAAGCATGTCGCCTCATACATTTTGACTGGGTGATATGATGCGAATGATAATGGTGAAAAAGCGGTTTACACTGCGCGCGGGCGCGTTTTTTGCGGTTGCGCTGGGAGTCTTCGCGGCGGGCGCCGTTGCCGCAAATGTATTGTTGTCCGTTTTTGCGTTCGTTCCGGCGAATTCTATGGCGCTGGTGCTTGCGGATTCCATGCCCGTCTTTTCGAGCGCGGTTAGTGACGATGCGGAATCGCTGCAGCTTGCGAAGATAAGCCGCGTAATATTGGGGTTTGACGTTAGCGAGCCACGGACGATTTTGCAAAATCAGATAGCGTCGATTAAGTTTGGGATTGGGCTTGAGGCGAGCGGTCCACAGCCGACGGATGCGGCGGTTCCGACAGAGCTGCCTGCGGACATGAAGCCGGTTATTGCCTTAGATATGCACCCTGACGGCGGCGAGGGGTATTTGCAGGCGGGCGGCGTCATGATTAAAAACCACACGACCTACACGCCGGACCCGACGGAGCTGCTGGCGCAGGATTTAAGCTTTAATTTAAAGGAAAGCGGACCCAAGGTTTTGATTACCCATGCGCACAGCTCGGAGGCATATACGCCGACGGACAGCGATTTTTACAACCCGTCCGACCCCAGCAGGACGCAGGATATGAGGTACACCGTCATGCACGTGGGCGAGGAAATGGCGAAGGTTCTCAATGATATGGGCATTTCCACGGTGCAGGACCGCGCGGTGCACGATTATCCGTCGTATAACGGGTCCTATAAGAGCAGCCTTGCCGAGATTCAAAAATATTTGCAGGAATATCCGTCTATACGCGTGGTTTTGGACGTGCATAGGGACGCGATGCAGCGCGACGACGGCACTCGATTGAAGGATGTCACGGAAATTAACGACGAAAAAGTGGCGCAAATCATGCTTGTTACCGGCACGGACCAGGCGGGGCTAAGTCACCCGAATTGGCAGTCCGGATTGAAGTTCGCAATGAAGTGGCAAAGCGTGATGAATAGCGATTATCCGCGGCTCACCCGTGCGATTGATTTCAGGCAGGAGCGGTTTAACACACACGCGACGCTGGCGTCGGTAATAGTGGAGGTCGGGAGCGTGGCAAACACGCTGGATGAGGCGGTGCGCGGCGGAAAATACGCGGCGGAATCGCTGGGGAAAATGCTTAAAACGCTAATTTAGCAATTGCAATTGTGAGGTGTACGAATGAAAAAGGTGATTATTGTAATGTTTACCGCGGCATTGGTAGTGGTGTGCGGGCTTATTATCACGGAAGCGGCGATTACCGAGCTGACGGGGCTGCCGACTATAATTTCCCCCGCAATTGTAACTCTTTCAGAATTCGTTGCGCGGCATCTATAGAACGGAAATTGCCCTTAATTTCATAGTCCGCGTATTTTTTGTAAAGAGGCAGGCGTTCTTGATAAATTCGGATTAAATCGTTTTTTTTGGCAAGCAATGGGCGTTTAAGCCGGAATTTGCGCTTTGAAAAGACGTTTTCCAAGTCGTATTGAATTGCCTCAATCGGACGATTCAGGAAAAACACAAGTCCGTTACTCCGCAAAAGAAGCATGTTTTTTTCGTTTAATATCACGCCTCCGCCTGTAGAAATGACGCGGGGCGGTTTTTTCGCTACTGCACTTGCGATTTGCGCGGATTCGAGCGAGCGGAAGCCCTTCTCGCCATATCTGGAAAAAATAGATGGAATAGACAGCTTTTGAGCCTTCTCCACGGCTTTATCGGTGTCCACACATTCGATGTCCAACAAATCCGATAAAATGCGCCCTACAGAGGTTTTTCCGCTACCCATCATCCCGATTAGCACAATATTATTGTTCAACGCGATTTTCGTCTGTATACATCTGCTTATTTCCATAATTTCCTGAATAAACCGCTTAAAATAGGCATCCTCATCATATTTCCCGATGATTTGCCGTTCGCGTTTGGCGTCCAAAATAACGCTACCGTGCGCAATTTTGTATGCAGCCACTTTTTTTGACAGCTCCATCCGCGCCTGGAAGAGAGCCAGCATTTCGTTGTCAATTTTGTCTATATCAGCGCGCAATTCATGAATATTCACGACAGCGCACCTCCCAGCCCGAGCGCGAGCATCGCTTCGGCGACAACTGCGGCGCGCGGAACTATGCAGGGGTCGTGCCTACCGCGTATTTCGATCGTTGTTTCCCGCATATCGGGCATGGAAACGGTATGTTGAGGCTTTGAAATGGACGGCGTCGGCTTAAATGTGAGGCGGGCGACGATGGGCATCCCGGACGTTATTCCGCCGATTATTCCGCCGCAATTGTTAGTAGTCGTTCGCACCTGCCCGCCGCTGACGCAAAATTGGTCGTTGACAGCGCTGCCCCTCGCGTTTGCAAAATTAACGCCCGCGCCGAATTCAACGGCTTTTACGGCAGGGATGGAGAAAAACAGCTTCGCAAGCACGCCGTCGAGGCTATCTGTGTCAATGCCGCCCGTGCCCGCGGGGACGCCGTTTGCCGTGACCTCCACGCAGCCGCCTATGGAGTCGCCGTCAGCTTTAGCGCGCAGAATCTCGTCCTCGGAGGGGCTCAAAACCGCCGAAGAAATGGCAATTCCACGGGTTTGCAAAAAGGTTTTGGCAATGGCTCCAATGGCGGTAATCGGCGCGGTGAGCCGTCCCGAAAAATGTCCGCCACCGCGGTAGTCGCTATGCCCGCCGAACTTCACAAAAGCTGGATAATCAGCATGATTAGGGCGCATTTTATTCTTTGTTTCTTCATAATCTCCCGAATGCGCGCTTTCGTTAGGAATTATCACGCATATAGGCGCTCCGGTAGTCACGTCGTTGAAAACGCCGCTTATAATACGGAAATTGTCACTTTCCCTCCGCGGCGTGGTTAGCTCTGAATTGCCCCCTGCCCGCCGCGCCAATTCGCTTGCAATGAAATCAAAATCTACGGCGATTCCTGCGGGGAAATTGCATAATACCGCGCCGATTTCGGGTCCGTGGGATTCGCCAAAAACTTCAAAACGCATGTGAACAACACCTTTCATAATCTCTCCAAAAATTAGGATAGGATTTTTTAACCGCCAAATAATCGCTTATAATGACGGGATTTTCAGCGCGGGTCGCCGCTATCGCAAGCGACATGACGATTCTGTGATCATTGAAGCCCGAAACCTCACCGCCGTTCGGGCAAAAATCCGCCCCCCGCCCGCTAATAAATAAGCCGTCCTCCGTTTCGCGCACTTCCGCCCCCAGCGCGTTCAGCCCTCGCGTTATGGCGTCGAGGCGGTTACTCTCTTTATTGCGAAGGCGAGCCACGTTTGTGATGCTCGTGTTCCCATCCCTAAAAGTCGACCACACTGCCAAAATCGGCACCAGGTCCGGGAATTGCCCTGCCTCAATTTCAATATTGCCGTGTGTGCCCATGCCGAGAATCTCCAAAATAACTCTGTCGCCCTGCAGGCTGTTTGACGGCAGATTTGTGATTTCAACCTCACTGCCCAAGGCATTCGCAACCAGAAAGAAGGCGGCTTGAGAAAAATCAGCCTCGCAAGTGTACTCAAACGGTCGGTATTTCTGCCCGCCGTGCACGGCAAAACTGTCGTAATTATCATTAGTTACGTGGATCCCCGCGTGTTCCATCATGTCAACCGTCAGGTCCACGTACCCGCGCGACTGCAAGGGCGCATCTATGTTTATAGTCGAGTCGCCGTGCGAAAGAGGCGCGGCGAGCAGCTTGCCGCTTACGTGCTGCGAGCTACTTTTGTCAACGCGGGACATAAGACGCGGGCTCCCGATAAATTCCGTCTCACCTTTGTAAAACGGAGCCAAATGCGAGGTTAAACGGAGGGTCGTTCCGCTTTCGCGGCAGTCGAGAGTAAGCGGAGAATTGCCGCTAAAAATGCCGTCGCCGTTAATTTGCAAGGTCACCACGTCCGCGCTTGCGGTGTTAATCGCAATATCCGCGCCAAACCCGCGCATGACGTCTATCGTTGCGCCTATATCGTCGGAAATTTCTATGTTGCCTATTTTCGATTCGCCGCGAGCCAGCCCCGCGCAAATAATCGCCCTGTGCGCGAGCGACTTCGAGGGAGGTAGAACCAGTTTTCCCTGAAGTTTATGCGGCTGGATGGTTTTTTTATTCATCGCGGGCTCCTTGAAAAAAAGACAAAAGGCTGTGCTTCAACATCTTTTTAATCGAGCTTTTACCGATTTCTTCAAGAAAAATAATATTGATAGAATCGCCCGAGGTTTTTTTATCCAGCAAGATAGTTTTTTCAAAAATTGACGGCGGGATTTCCAGCTCATAGGGCAGATTATACTTAATCAACACGTTTTTTACGCGCTCCGCGGAGCCCTTCGCGGTCATGCCGTTCCGCTCGCTCGCAAGGGTGACGGCGTACATGCCTATCGCGACGGCTTCACCATGCGTATAGCGGGAAAAATCGCCGTATTGCTCCACCGCGTGCCCGATGGTGTGCCCAAAATTCAGCTTCATGCGCTCGCCCTTATCCTGCGGGTCCAGCTGGACGAAAGCCTCCTTGATTTCGCGGTTTTTAGCTATCAAATATTCCATGGAGAAATCGCCTTTTTCGAGCGCCTGAAAAAGAGACGCGTCGGCAATGCAGGCGTGTTTTATCGCCTCCGCCATACCGTCCGAAAATACCTTCGGCGGCAGTGTCGAGAGGTAATTTGTGTCTATATGAGTAGTTTGCGCGTCGTAAAATGTGCCGACCAGATTTTTCCCGCTGGGCAGGTTAATCGCCGTCTTGCCGCCGAGCGAGGAATCTATCATGGCGAGCAGCGTGGTGGGGACATGAATAAGCTCAATCCCGCGCATAAACGTCGACGCCGCAAACCCCGCCAAATCGCCGATTACGCCGCCGCCGAACGCGATTATTGCATCGCTTCGGGTATAATTTAGCTCCACCAAGGTCTCGTAAATTTGCGACAGGTATTTGACGGATTTTGTTTCCTCGCCCGCGGGCAGGACCAGCAGGTGCGTACCATCAAACCCCTTGTCGGGGAAGGTTTTTGCGGCGTCAAGCTTGTGCAGACGCGAAACATTGGAATCCGTTATAACAAGTGCGTTGCGCAATATAATCCCTCCCTAATAATAAACAGCCTCGTACTTTTCGCGCACTTTCCGCAGATATTCGCGCAGCTGCCCCTCATCCTCGCGGACGAGCATGTCGCGGACGATGCTAAGCTCGTCGGTGAGCAGGCTGATTGCCTCCACCAACGAAGGCATGTTCCGAACAAAAAGCTGGCTCCACATCTCCTCGTTGATGCACGCAATGCGCGTATAATCGGCAAAACTGTTGCCCACGAATGATTTGTGCCGCCCAAAATTTGGCGAGTTGCAAATGCAAGCCGCGAGTACGTGCGGAAGTTGGCTGGTGTAGGCGACCATTTTGTCGTGTTCTTCGGGGGTGCAGCGTGTGATTTTCCCGCAATTCAGCTCGCGGGCGAGGGCTTCCACTATGTTAATTTGCGCCTCCATCGCGCCGTTTGACGGTGTTATAAGGAAATTCGCCTCGTCGAACAAATGCTCGCTGGACTGCTCAAAACCGCATTTTTCCAGCCCCGCCATGGGGTGCATACCGACGTATACGGCGTTCATCTCAAGCGTTTCGCAAAGCTTCATGAGCGGAGTTTTGACGCCCGTGCAGTCCGTGAGTATGGAGCCGCGCTTGAAATTATGCCCATTTTTACGCAGAAACTCTATCGCGATATCGAAATACAAGCAGAGGATTGTCACATCGGCGTCCGCAATAGCCGCCTCGCCGCTCGTAGCAGAATGCGTGATTATACCCTTAGATTTCGCGGTGTTTAAGACGCTTTCGTCGACGTCGACACCGGTAATTTCATGCCCTTGCTTTATGAGCCGCCGCGCCATGGACCCCCCTATCAATCCAAGCCCGACAATAGCTATTTTCATAATTCTCTTCCTTCCAAGGCGGTGTATTTTTTCAAAGTTACCATTAATTCCGCGAATTGTTCGGGATTTAGAGACTGCGCGCCGTCACATTTCGCTTCCGGCGGGTTGTTGTGCACCTCTATAATCAGCCCGTCCGCGCCCGCGCTGATTGCCGCCTTTGAAAGCGAGGGAACCAGCCATGCTTGTCCGCTTGCGTGTGACGGGTCGACGATTACGGGCAAGTGAGAAAGCCGCTTTATTATGGGGATTGCGCTGATGTCGAGGGTGTTGCGGGTGGACGTTTCAAATGTGCGTATCCCGCGCTCGCAAAGTATCACGTTGGGGTTGCCCCCCGCCAAAATGTACTCCGCCGACATCAAAAGTTCTTCCACGGTATTCGCCAAACCCCGCTTTAAAAGGATGGGTTTTTGTGTTTTGCCCAATTCCTTCAGCAAGGAAAAATTCTGCATGTTCCGCGCGCCGACTTGAATAATATCAACTTTTTCTTCATATTCACCGACAAAGTCGGAACTCATAATTTCAGTTACTATGGGCAAATCCGTTGCCGTGCCCGCCTCACGCAGCAGCTCCAGCCCGTGCAGCTCCAACCCCTGAAACGCGTAGGGGGAGGTACGCGGCTTGAATGCTCCGCCTCGCAAAAACAGCGCTCCCGACGATTTTACCGCATTGGCAGTCTCCAAAATTTGCTCACTCGTTTCCACAGAGCACGGGCCGGCAATTATCGTAAATTTCTTTCCGCCGATTTCCCTGCCGCCGACGTCAATAATCGTGTCCTGCGGATGGAATTTTCTATTGGATTTTTTATAAGGGTCGGCGATTTTAATCACGTTTTCAACGTAAGGATTCGCTTCAAAGTGATTCTTGCTAATTTGCGAAGTGTCGCCGACAAGCCCGATTACTATACATTCAGTACCGCGCGAAATATCCAGCTTTAAATCGTATTGCTTCAAAATCCCCTCAATTTTAGAAATTTCAGCTTCAGGGGCGTTCCCTTTCATGACGATAACCATTTTTACCTCCTCTATATACTTATATTATATAGGAAAAAAAGCAAATGTCAACCTTTTTTTTGGATAATTTAAATTTTCAGCCGCGGAGAAAATTTAGGTTGCTTTTTTCGTGCGGGTGTGATATTATAAAATCGAAGTGAAAGAGTTACTCGGCGAAAGGAAAATTCAGAGTATAGGAGCGTGGATTAGCGTGAACAAGCCTGCGGAAAAGCATAAAACCATGATTTTTTACGGTTTATGCGCGTTGTTTAGCTTGCTTATGTTTTTCGTGTATTTGAGCAATGCGACCACGGCGCGTACTCTTCTGCAGATAAGCGCGGTTCTCGTCATTATTTTTGCGTTCCTGCGGTGGCAAAGTAAAAAGCTGGATTTTCACACATTGATGGCGTGCATATTTATTTTAGGCTTGATTGTGCGTCTGGTTATTTTAGCGAAATATGGGGTGTATAAGTACGAACATGACATATTCCAAAAAAACGGGCACCTTGATTACATAAAATACTTCGTTCAAAACGGGCTTTCATTGCCGAGTCACATACAGGAACAGTTTTATCAACCGCCGCTTCACCATATGCTGAGCAGTATAGTTTACAATATCGGTGTATTATTTCGCATGAGCGATGCCGGAATTTTAGGTCTATTGCAGCTGGTTATAATATTTGTAAGCTTCATAAGCTTCCGTTTCGCGGCAAAAATCATGTCAATCGCCTCAAACGGAAATAAGACGGCGATATTGATAGGGACGGCATTATTCGTAATGTTCCCCGAGAATATTATTATCGCTAATACCCTTAATAATGACCCGACTATGTTGTTTTTCTATGTGGCGGCGCTTTATTATTTGGCACGGTGGATGAAAGACCGCACGATGAAAAACGCTGTTTTGCTGGGCGCAATGACGGCTCTGGCAGTTATTTCCAAACGCAACGCGCTTTCGGTCGTCGTGGTTAGCTTGTTTGCGTTCATCATAGTCTGCGTGAAGGATAAAAAATTGCATTGGAAGCACATTTTAGGGTATTTATCTACCGCCGCGCCCCTTCCCGCTTATATTTTTATCCGAGCTTATGTTAAATTCGGGCAGGGCTTGACGTATGTTGCGAGGTTGGCAAATAATCTTCAAGACGTCCCAAATACTTTTTCCAAGCTTTTTGGAATTTCGCTCAAGAGAATATTCTCGATGCCGTATGCTTCTAATTTTCAAGAAGACGGAAAAAATTCTTTTGTGGAATACGCTTTTAAAAGCTCGCTTTTCGACGAACACAAATTTTCCGAAAATTTCATATTGCCGTATATTTTGCTGTCCGTCGCGCTTGTTTTTACGATAGTTTGGGTGGTGAACGCGGTGCGCAATTACGACGCAAAAAATAATTATGATAATATGTTTTTGTTTAATCTGGGGCTCACTTATCTGCTGTATTTAAAATTCAGGATTGATTACCCGCAAATTTGTACGCAAGTGTTCAGATATGCCGTTACGGCAGTGCCTAGTTTGGCGTATTTTGCCGCAAAGGCGGCTATCCCGCGCGAAGGGGAAAAACTGAATAGGGCGAAGAGCGGAAATTTTGGCGGCGGAGCGTTATTTAGAAAAGTAACGTTGTCCGCGAGCGTTGCGTTCAGCGTTGTGTCATTTGCGTTTTACATGATAATCTGAATTTAAAAGGGATTTTGAATTGGATAATTTAAATTTTCAACCGCGGAGAAAATTGGGTTGCTTTTTTTGTACGGGTGTGATATTATAAATTTGAAGTGGGGGAGTTGTTCGAAAAAAGAAAAAATTAGATTATGGGAGCGTGGATTAACATGAGTGCAAAGCCGACGGAGAAGCGTAAAATTGTGGTTTTTTACAGTTTGTGCGCATTGTTTAGCTTGATTATGTTTTTCGTGTATTTGAGTAAGGATACCACGGCGCGTACTCTTCTTCAGATAAGCGCGGTTCTTGTGATTATTTTTGCGTTCCTTCGATGGCAAAGTAAAAAGTTGAATTTTTATGAATTGATGGCGTGTATATTTATTTTAGGCTTGATTGTGCGCTTAATTATTTTAACAAAATATGGTGTGTACAAGTATGAGCATGACGTGTTCGCGAAAAACGGACACCTAGATTACATAAAGCACTTTGCTCAAAATGGGCTTTCGTTGCCGGGGCACATACAGGAGCAGTTCTATCATCCGCCGATTCACCATATGCTAAGCAGTATCGTCTACAATATCGGTTTATTCTTTCGCATGAGCGATGTTAGAATTCTGGGGCTGCTGCAGCTGGTTATAATATTTGCAAGCTTTATAAGCTTTCGTTTTGCGGCAAAAATTTTGTCAATCGTCACAAACGGAAATAAGACGGCTATTATTATAGGTACGGCGTTATTCGTGATGTTCCCCGAGAATATTATTGTCGCCAACGCCTTGAATAACGACCCGACCATGCTGTTTTTCTATGTGGCGGCGCTTTATTATTTGGCGCGGTGGATGAAAGACCGCACGATGAAAAACGCGGTTTTGCTGGGCGCAATGACGGCTCTGGCGGTCCTTTCCAAACGCAACGCGCTTTCGGTCGTCATCGTGAGCTTGTTTGCGTTCATCATAGTCTGCGTGAAAGATAAAAAATTGCATTGGAAGCACATTTTAGGGTATTTGGCTACCGCCGCGCCCCTGCCCGCCTATATTTTTATCCGCGCCTATGTCAAATTCGAGCAAGGTTTGATGTATGTCGCGAGGGTGATTGGCAACTCGCAAGACGTCCCGACTACTTTTTCCAAGCTTTTCGGAATTTCGCTCAAGAGGATATTCCAAATGCCGTACGCCTCGCATTATGCAGTGGGAGGTAAAAATTCTTTTGTGGAATACGCCTTTAAAAGCTCGCTTTTCGACGAATACGAATTTTCCGAAAATTTAATATTGCCGTATATTTTGCTGTCCGTCGCGCTCGTTTTTACGATAGTTTGGGTGGTGAACGCGGTGCGCAATTACGA
>JAISFC010000022.1 GCA_031263785.1 Clostridiales bacterium
GATGCGTACCAAATGGGGCTTGTTAAGCAAATTAGCGTTTCTTCAAATCAGGTTGAAACTGCATTTAATAAGCCATATATTAAGCTGCTTACTTGCTCCAATGATGGTGGATATAAGGCGAAAATTGAGATAGACGCGTCAATCGGTGATGGCAAAGTCGCGAGGAAAACGATTACAGTCAAGCCTGGGTCGGATTTGTTTGTGTTGTCCAAGGAGCGGGAATTATATGATGGGTATGTTGTAAATGGCATAACGACGGGGTTAGTTGAGAAAATCGAATTTGCTAACGAGGAAGTTATTGGCAGGGGAAAATCAATTGGTGATGTCGACGAATTGCAGTTAAAAAGAGCGCAGATTCGACGGACAATTGAATTTCATCTTGATAAAGAAATGCAATTAAATAAAAAAGGGATTAAAGTGCTTTCGTTATTTTTCATTGATGAAGTTGCAAATTATAGAAAAACAGACGGTACAAAAGGCGAATATGCTAAAATTTTTGAAGAGGAATATGAGAAGTTAATTTCAAGATATCCTGAATTAAATTTTGATAAAAATTGCCATAATGGGTATTTTAGTCAGGATAAAAAGGGGAATTTGAAAAATACTCGTGGCGATACAGCTGATGATTTTACAATCTACCAAACCATTATGCAGAAAAAAGAGTGGCTACTTTCGTTTGAATGTCCTTTGCGTTTCATCTTCTCTCATTCAGCGCTCAAAGAGGGTTGGGATAACCCGAACGTCTTCCAAGTTTGCACTCTTATTGACCAAAAATCTGCATTTACAGCACGGCAGAAAATTGGTCGTGGCTTGCGACTATGCGTGAATCAAGATGGCGAACGCATTGAGGATAAGGACATAAATCAGCTCCATATTATAGCAAACGAGAGTTTTGCGGATTTTGCAGATTCGCTCCAAAAAGAAATTGAGCAAGAAACCGGTGTGAAGTTTGGGTATTTGCAATTGAGCCTCCTTGATGTTTTGCGCAAGCGTGAGGAAAAGACGATTTCTATCCAAGTTGCAGAGCAAATAGAAATGGCGCTTGAAAAATCTATTACAGAAATAATTGAAAAAGAGCCCGAGCGCGTTATCGAGCTTGCCAAGCAAATAGACGAAAGTATTGCTGAAATAAAGGTTGTTGACGGTGAGGTCAAGGTTGTGCAAGAAACAGAACTTACTTATGAAGAAAAGGTTGAAGTTATCGAAAAATGCGAGGAAAATGGATATACGAAAAAGGGCAAGATTCAAAATACGCTTAAAGAGGCGCTTGCAAATAATACGCTTAATCTTAATTTGTCATATGAAATGGCAGTTGATAGGTTTGAAAATGTTGTGAAACAAGCCGATATGAGGCCGCCGATTCGTGACGCAAGCCGTGATGTTAAAGTTAGAATCCGAAAAGGTTTTGACCTAAACCCTGCATTTGTTGAATTATGGGATAAAATCAGTCAAAAGACCACTTATCGTGTGAATATTGATACGGACACCTTGGTGGAGCGTTCGGTTGCAAGCCTCAAAAAGATGGAGAAATTGCCAAAGGCAAGAATTGTTAGCCGTACAGGAGGATTAAAGCAAGATTATACGGCAGGTATTGGGATAAATGAAAACGAATTCCGCACGATTGATATTGAAAGCGATGACGAATTCTTGCCTAATCTGCTTGCCGTCGCAAGTGAGCAATGCATGATAAAAAGAAATACTGTGATGAAAATTTTAGAGAAAGCGGACAGGCTGGATGATTTCATTCGCAATCCGCAGCTCTTTATTGAGAAATTCATAGAAATAGTGAAATTTCACCGCCATAACCTCGCAATTGATGGGATTAGTTACATCAAACTAGACGGCGAACATTATTATTCGCAGGAAATATTTGATAGCGAGGAATTGCTTGCAAATCTTGATAAAAATGCCATTTCAGTTGAAAATTCGATTTATGACCACGTGATTTATGATAGTAGTGTGGAGAAATCGTTTGCGCAAAAGCTTGATGAAGATAAAGATGTGAAAATGTTCTTCAAATTGCCGAAATCACGCTTTAAGATTGATACGCCGATTGGCGAATATACTCCCGATTGGGCTGTCTATTTCACTAAAAATGGTGAAGAGAAATTGTATTTTGTCATTGAAACAAAGGGTAACGAAAGTATGTTTGATTTAAGGACTAACGAACAACTGCGTATCCATTGTGGCAAGGTGCACTTTGATGCGTTGGGTGGAGCAAACTATAAACTCGCAACAGATTGGGATAAGGTTAAAATGGAGGCTTAACATGGGTAAAGAAATATGGCTTAAAAAAGAGCCAAAGGCATCAATAGAAACTTTCGATGTCGTTTTAGAGGACATAATAACGATGAAAGGTGTATTTGAGACAGATGGTGATAAGTCTGTTTTTTCAATAGGTTTATTACCTTGGTTGACACTTTTTATTTCGGCGGTAAACGATATATTGCAAATAATTGAATATAAAGCTTGCTAAAATATCCGAAGTTATTGAAAAAACAAATTTAGTAGCTAAAAGCAAGGAGGCGCTCAATGTTTAACGAAAATGAATACATCATTCAAGGCGAGCCGACTACAAACGAAAAGGCGAAAAATTGGCGAATTGCTATTGGTTTGCAAGATGTTGATGGACTAAAACCGTCTAATTATTTGATTGAAACCGCTAACAAAAATATTAGTGGCGAAATTGATATCAATGAAGCTGAAAAACGCATAAATGCTTATTATGAGCATATGGACGTTCGTAGTGATGACTATCATAAGCAAGAGGCGGACAAGGTTTCTATTGCAATTTCTAAGATTTTGGCAGAAGATGCGTTTGTTTTTAGTGTTAGTGAATTTTTGAGTATTCAACGACGTTTGTTTGCTGAAATTGCAGATATTCAACTTTGGGCAGGCAAGATTAGAAAATGCAATATTAGCAAAAAAGAATGGGCATTGAATAATGATTCGGTTAAATATGCGCCTTGCGAAAGTCTTGTGAATGCGTTGGAGATTGATTTTAATATAGAGAAAAATTTTGATTTCAAGGGGTTGAATAAAAAGCAAATCGCGCAACATATTGCAAAGTTTACAAGTGATATATGGCAGCTCCATCCATTTAGAGAGGGCAACACTCGTGCCGTCGCTGTATTTATCATTAAATATTTACGAATGCTTGGTTTTGATATTGGTAATGAACAATTTGAAAATCATTCTTGGTATTTTAGAAATGCTATGGTTCGTAATAATTATGAAAATCTTGCCAATGGAATATATAGGACAGATAAGTTTCTTAATATGTTTTTTGAAAATATGCTATTAGATGGCGAAAATGAGCTTAGGAATCGCTATTTACATATAGATTTTGATAGGAGTAAAGTGGGAATAAACGCAACGAGTGGGAATAAAGTGGGAATAATTGCTGAATTTGTTAAAAAATTTGGGCAAATTACAAATAATGATGTTATGAATTTGTTTGATATTGGTAGAGAACAAGCGAGGAAAGTGCTGGTGAAATTGGTGAGTGAGGGTGCTTTGAAAGCTGAAGGTGGCAATAAAAATAGGGTGGATAAGATTAAGGAGGATTAATTATGCATTTATCATACAAAGAAACCGAGCAATTTTACAAGCTTTGGTTTGGGATATCAACGAAAAGTACAAAGTTATTCCTAAGTGTGAGAAACCTGTTTATGGGACAAGAGTTGAGGTAACGCAACAGGAGTTTTTGTCTATTAGAGATAAAATGTGGGGCAATCCTGCTTGGGAAACAATACTTAGAAAAGATCAGAATTTTCGCAGGGCGTATGATAACTTTGATATTGCGAAAATTGCCAATTATGGCGAGGCGGGTAGGCAAAGATTGTTGAATGATAGCGGAATTATCCGCAACTTACGCAAGATTGATTCTATTATTCACAATGCAAAAGTGTTGATGGGATTAGGCAGTTTTGATAAATGGTTTATGGCTCATCATCCTCTTTCAAAAGGCGAATAGGTGAAACTTTTCAAGAAACATTTCAAATTTGTCGGTGGAGAAATTGTGGGTGAATTCTTAATGAGCATTGGACTTTTAGAAGGAGCGCATAGGGATAATTTCCATATTTATAGGGATAATTTCCATATTTATAAGAAAATTGAAGGAGCGAGAGATTATATTAAAAGAAGCGATTGAAAGATTAATCGAAAATGGTATCGAGGGCGATTATTGGGATTTCAAAGAACAATGGCATGGCAATAAAGCCGATTTGTTGCACGATATAATTTGTATGGCTAATAATACTACTACCACATGTAATGATGGATATATTATCATAGGAATAAACGATAATGGAATTTTGCAAGGTGTTTCTGTTGCAGATAAGAACAGAAAAAATCAGCAACAGCTTATAGATTTTTTGAAAGATAAAAAATTTGCTAGTGGGATACGCCCAACAGTCTGTGTTAAGACATTTACAATCAACGATAAAGCTATTGATGTAATTATTATTAACAATACTAATCAAACGCCATATTTCCTAAGTGAAGATTATAAGGGTGTATTCAAAGCAAATATCTATACAAGAGTGGGGGACACTAATACTCCGAAGATAATGACGGCTGACATTGATAAAGTAGAATTTCTGTTCAAAAAACGATTTGGTCTTAATTTATCACCGCTTAGCAGGGTGCGGTTTCTTTTGAGAGATCTAAAAAGCTTAAAAGATTGGTTGCCAATGGGAACAGATGGAGTTCACTCAAACAATGAGTACTTAGGAGTTTATTATAACGAGCAAAATCCTGAGTTTACTATAGAACTGAAAATGAACGAAAATGCTTTTGACAACGGGAAAATCGAAAAACTCGATCAAAATTTTTATTGGATAAATAAACTACCGATTCCGCTACATGATGCTTATTATTATAAATTAAAAGTAAAATATTTTTCAGCGGTTTTATATCAAACTCCCGTAATTTTTGCAGATAGTTTTAGATTCAAAAGGATTATGTGGAAAAAAGAATATTTTTCATGCAATAACACGGTAATTCCATATTGTTATATTGAAAAAGATAGCATAGATTTTCTATTAGATGATTTTCTTGAAAATTCACAAGAAACTATTAAAAACACAAAAGAATATGAATTTCATTCTTCCTTGAATATCGAAAAAGTTAATTGGGAATATGGAGTCAATAATAACCCTTATTCTGTTGTTCCTGTATTTGAAAGTGCGGATGAACACACGAAATTTAGAGAATATATGAAAGGTAATTTGGCTAAATTTTTTCGACAAATAGGAACTTATGATAGTGAAAACCGTCCTGAAAAAGAGACGGAATGTATAGCTTGTAGTGAAAGTTATATTGATTATTTATGCAAAGTAGGAAAAGACATTAAAAGTGAATTAAAAAATTGGAGAAAATAATAAATAAACCACGTAAAATTCACACAGTATATAACGAAAACAGAATTTAAAGGAGTTACTTATGAAAAAGAAAACATTAAACATTCACGGAAGAGGGAATTGATTTGGGAGATGGTGTAATTGTTTTGAAAATTATAGATGTAGATGATCTTGCCGAGCGATTGATATTTTAAAAACATGAAGAGAGGAGAAATAATATCCATATACCCATGTTTAATTGCCTAAACATTCATGCAGAGGCGGGGCAGGCGCATTTTCGATGGTTGTTATGTATCGCGCGTAACTGTCTATGGATTTATTGAGAATAAAAAGCGAAAGTATCCCCAATATAATTACTCCGAATATTATGATAATTGCCGTGAATATTTTTTTGCGCATGCCAAAACACCCTCTCAATAACTGCGTACCAGAGCCTTTGAATTTATTTTATCACGTAGAGGCTAATTTTGCAACATAA
The DNA here is from genome assembly GCA_031263785.1 of Clostridiales bacterium. Classification (GTDB taxonomy): domain Bacteria; phylum Bacillota; class Clostridia; order Monoglobales; family WRBX01; genus JAISFC01. Next base: position 5,842 of record JAISFC010000022.1, read on the forward strand.
AAATTAAAATTGCATTTGGAGGTTGGGATGTAGTTTTTTAGACGCCGCGAGTTAAAAATTTTGACATAATTTCAAAAAAAGCTTGACAAAAGTCTACCTATGTGGTATACTAATATTAGAGGTGAACAAAATGACAAACGCTATCGGAATGTTTCTAAAGCAATTGCAAAAAGAGAATAACGAAACACAAAACCAAATGATAGAAAAGTTAGGTGTTAATCGCAGTTTTTATTTTAAAGTTTGCAATGGTGGCAAGAAATGCCCGGACAAATGGTATGAGTTGATTCCCTCTGTCTATCGATTAGATAGTGAAAAACGTAAAGAATGGATTGGGGCAATCATAGCTTCAAATCATCGGATAGACTTTATTTATGGAAGTCTGAACGATGATGACAAAAAATTGGTGTTTACGCTTGCTAATCTTGTTGATACTATGCATCCAAAGCATAAAGAAAAAATTTGGGATTCTATAAAAATGGAGGTTATGAAAATGAATGAAGAAGAACAAAAATTGCAAGAATTATATGCTGCTCCCACTGATTTTTCAGATAATGAAAAGAAAATCTGGACTGAAATTTTAGAAGGAGTAAAAAGCATTGGTTACAAAATGCGATACAGCATTAGGCTGGAAATGTATGAGTATGTAAAACTTAGAATTATGCGCGATAAAGCAATGAAAGCATGGAATGAAAATCCGGAACGATACGTTAAAATAGTTACGGGAATTGCTCCGGATATGAAAACACCGAAAATAACTATCAAGGAGAATGAACATTACGCAATTATGCTCGACTGCAATAAACAGATTCAAAAAATATTGGATGAATTAAAGCTTACCCCAAAGGCTATGGCAAGATATTAAAGAAAGGATGACTAAATATGAACACAGGTTACTTTGGAGCAGTTAAAAAATACCCTCAAGAGCTACGTTATATCAGTATAGCAAGATTCAATCGATTTTGGAGTGGAGAAAAATACATAAAATTAGCTCCACCACCAGAATTATTGAAAATTTACGATTATGAAGAGTATAAAAAATTGTATCGCACGAAAGTGCTTGATAAATTGAATCCGTATGAAGTATATGCTGATTTGGGAGATTTGGCCGTTCTGCTTTGTTATGAAAAATGGGCTGATGTTAAGCAAGGCAAGTCTTTTTGCCATAGAAGGCTTGTTGCAGAATGGTTGGAGGAAAATATTATGGGGTTGAAGGTGGATGAGTTGGAGGTATGAAAAGACAAATTGAGAACGCAGTTCTTCGGATTTTAGAAAAACATAATTTCAGCCAACTTTATCTGCATGGATTATCTGCTGATTTTGTTTTTGAACAAAAGATTTGCCAAAGATTCCATGCATCACTCATAGGAGCTGATACCTCTTTCCCTCAAAAAGTTTTAGGACATTATTTCGCAGGTCAATTAGATGATATCGAACAAGTTATATCTGCAATTTATAAGGAAAGTAGTAAGAGCCACAAAAGAGTGCCCACTGCAAATCACCAAGATTCCCAATGCGAGAAAATCAAAAACAAACTTTCGCAAGTCGATTTACAACTTGAAAGTTTTCAAGAAACAGATATTTTTGATTTTATCCAAACCCTCCCTCAAAAAGCTTCTTTTGTTTGTGCTAAGCCGTTACGACCAACAATTGCAAATAAGTTAATACCAATTTTAAAAGAATTAGATTGTTCGTTTGTTATTGTATTAGGAACATTGTACGATGATATAAAAGGAATGTTTTCGGCGCAAATAGTAGGAAATAAAGGGAGGTCTATGTTCATTTATTCGAATATCAGCACCACAAAACGCTATTATCGTCCGCAACAAACCTTGAAAGAAAAAACAATTCCTAAGATTAAAACTTTGGATTTTTCAAGCAATATCTCTCTTGCAAAAATATCTAAAGGGCAATTTGCGCAGCTACAGTCTTTGTATTTAAGCCGAAGAATTCGTGTTCCCGTAACTCCCGATTTATGTTTTGGCGTTTTTGCAGGGGATAAATTATTAGGAGCATTTGGTTTTTCTACAGATTATATAAAACGAATTCCATATGAAATTGAAAGACCATCTATCTATTTAATGTCGGATTTATCAATTTCCGCTGAAAGTAAAATGCGTTTAAGTAAATTAGTTTTATATTGTGCATTAAGTAAGGAAACGCAACTTCTCATTGAGCAAAGTTTAGGAAAAAGAATGCACACGGTGTATACTAATGTGTTTTCTGAAAATCCATCATCAATGAAATATCGAGGGCTGTTTACTTTACATAAAAGAGTTAAAACAATAAATGGTTACAATTTAGGTTAGGGTGTTCTCATTGTTGCAAATATTGTTATGCTTCGCACACGATTCAGAAAAGTCTTTCGGATTATTTTGGGGTTCCAAAGCCTCGCAAAGATGTTTTGAAACTTATGGAGCGTGATTTGAAGAAAAATACTTATGAAAAGCAAATTTTGCTTTCTTTCATCGGTGATGTGTATTGCAAAACCGCTGACGGTAATCAGACCACCAGAGAGGCGCTGCAATTATTGAATCAATATAACGCTCCTGTTGCTCTTCTTTCAAAGGGTGGCAAGAAAATGCTGCGTGATTTAGATGTTTTCAAGGATTTTGGAGATAGAATAATGGTTGGGACAACGCTTACATTTTTGGATGAGAAAAAGAGCAAAGCATGGGAGCCGGGAGCTACTCTTCCGGAGGAGCGTTTGTTTGGTCTTAATGAACTTCACCGGGCAGGAATTAAAACTGTAGCAAGTTTCGAGCTGTCTATTGAACCCTCGCAAAGCCTAAAATTGATTGAGCGAACGCTCAAAGACGATAGTGTTGACCACTACAAAATCGGGAAAATCAACAATTTTGGAAGCTACGGAAATGACTTTGATTGGAGTGCGTATCTGATTCAAGTTTTGAAATTGCTTAGACCTGCAAAAAAGCAAGTCTACGTCAAAAGGAGTCTGCGAAAATTTGCACCAAACGTGGAGTTGTTTGATGATGAAACGGATTGCGAGAGATGGGTTGTGAGAGCCAATATGCCTCTACTTGCTGAGTGAGTGCACCAATTGCAGTTAATTTTTTTGCGCATTTCAAAAACCGCGTACCCGAGCCTTTGAATTTATTTTATCACGTAAAGATTAATTTTGCAACATAATTTCTTAATTTAGCATACTTTGCAAAATATAACAAATAATAAGCACACAGACAAATTATTATGTTGTAAAGTATTGTCGAAAGGAATGGTTAGTTATTATGAAAGCGACAGGAATAGTTAGAAGAATAGACGATTTAGGGCGTGTTGTAATCCCAAAGGAAATCCGTCGAACCATGCGTATTCGCGAGGGCGACCCGCTGGAGATTTTCACGGAGCGCGACGGCGAGGTAATTTTTAAGAAATATTCACCGATAGGGGAATTGGGGAGTTTTGCCTTGCAGTACGCTGAAACGTTGTCAAAAACCAGCGGATATCCGGCTATAATTACAGATAAGGACAGCATTATCGCGGTTTCGGGCATATCCAAAAGAGAGCTGACGGAGAAAAAAATATCGCTGGATTTAGAGCAAATTATGCAAGATAAAACCCCTATATTAGTGAACGCGAACGACACCAGAAACATACCGGTTGCGGAGGGTGTTGACAAATACAATGCCAGCGTGGTTTGCCCCATAATATCTGAGGGCGACAGCATTGGCGCGGTGGCTTTTTTGCTTGATGAAACGCGGTCGAACGTGGGCGAGGTGGAGGCAAAGCTTGCTCAATCCGCGGCTGTCTTTCTGGGTCGACAAATGGAAGGCTAAGCAAACAGTGATTTTAGGCTTTATTATATATATACTCAAATAACAAGCTACTGCGACGCGGTGCTCCTTATGAGGCTGGAGACAAAATCTTCAGCCTGATATGCCTGCTTTTTTATTTCACTCAAAGAAACAGTTGAACTTTAGAGTTTTTTGGATATTTTGGCGCTTGCTACCAATGATTGCAAAATTTGACTTTGCAGGTCAGCTACACCATTCGGGGCGCCGGGCAGCATAAGCGTACTGTTGCCGTACTCCGCGAAGCTGTTTAGGGTATCCATGTATTGGTTCAGCATAAGCAGCGAAATTATCTGATTTTCGTCGATGTCGAATTTTGTAAGCTCGTTAATAGAAGTAGCCAAACCGTTAATAATCTCTTGACGCTGCTGTGCAAGCCCCAGCCCTTTTAGCCGCGCTTCTTCGGCATGTGCGCCCGCCTTCGTGACAATCTGGATTTTCTCCGCCTCAGCCAGCTCCTGTGCGGCGTGACGCTGACGTTGTGCGGCGTTTATGGCATTCATGGACTGCTTAACCTCGGGAGCGGGGTCGATGGAAGTTATCAGCGTCTTCACAATAATAAACCCGAAATTAGCCATGCCCTCTGCAACGTTCTGCTGCACTTGAAGGGCTATTTCTTCTTTATTTTCAAATGTTTCATCCAGCATGAGGGTCGGAATCGCCGAGCGCAGCGCGTCCGCTATGTAGCTCTGAATCTGCTCTTCGGGGCGGGTGAGCTCGTAGTAAGCCGTGCTGATTTTTTGTGGGTCAATGCGGAACTGGGTCGCGACCACCACATCCACAAAAACGTTGTCTTTAGTCTTAGTTTCCAAGCTCGCCTCAAGCGACCTGACCCGCAGATTAAGGTTGCAAACGGCGCGGTCAATAAGAGGAACCTTGAGCGAAAGCCCGGGGTACGCAACACGCGTAAATTTCCCCAGACGTTCAATGATTTTGGCATTTTGCTGCTGGGTAACGACGAATGGACCAAGCGCAATGAAGATAATCGCCAAGAAAATTAACAATACAATAAACAAAAGAACATCACACTCCTTAGCCTAATTATATCAGCTTAAAAATGTTTTGTCAAGAAAAAAATCTTGTCATTTGAGTTCATTTGTGATAGTATTCTATCAAGAGGCGATTTAATGAAGACGACGACCAAAAATACTTTTTTAAAAGGCGCGCTCATCCTAACGATAGCGAACGGGATTGTGAAAATCATCGGCGCTGTGTTCAAAATCCCGCTGGCGAGGCTGATTGGCACGGACGGAATGGGGCTTTTTAACTCCGCGTACACGCTTTACGCCTTCATGTTCACGATTGCGACCTCCGGGTTCCCGATTGCGGTGTCGAAGATGGTTGCGGAGGCGACCGCCAGGGGGAACACGCGCGAGGCGAAGCGAATCTTCTACGTTTCGCTGATGGTTCTGGGGATTTTAGGGGCGGCGGGCAGCTGTGTGCTGTATTTTAACGCGCAGAATCTGGCGGGGATTTTGAAAAACTCACGCGCGTATATTGGTATAATGTCGATTTCGCCCGCGGTGTTTTTTGTAGCGATTTCGTGCGCTTTTCGCGGGTATTTTCAAGGTAAGCAGAACATGGTGCCGACGGCGCTTTCCAACATAATGGAGGCGGCGGGCAAGCTGCTGGCGGGGTACGCGTTGGCGATGTACATGCTGCGTTGGGGCGTGGAATTCGGCGCGGCAGGGGCGGTTTACGGCGTAGGATTCGGCACGGCGATGAGCGCGTTGCTGCTGTTTGTGATGTACATATATCAGAGGCAGCGGAAAATAGGGACAAAGTCACGCAGTATCGCCGCAATTACAAAAGAGCTGATGTGGCTGGCGATTCCGGTGACGCTGGGGGCGTGCATCCAGAGCATTACCACGGTCATCGACACTTTCACGATAACGGGGAGGTTGCAGGCTATCGCGACGTACACCGAGGAGATGGCAAATTCGCTGTATGGCGCATATTCCGGGTTTGTGGTGCCGATATTCGGGCTGCCTCTTTCGATTGTGACGGCGCTTAGCATATCGGTGGTGCCGAGCCTTTCGGCGGCGCTCGCGGTGGGGGACCGAGCGGGCGGACACCGCATAACGGCGAGTGTTTTGCGGGTTACGACATTTTTCGCGTTGCCGTGTGCGGCGGGGGTATTCGCGCTTGCGGACCCGATTGAACGCGCTATTTTCACGACTCCGCCCCCTGAAGCAGGCTCACTGCTGACGATTTTGGCGATTTCCATATTATTTGCGTCTCTGCTGGCGGTGACCAGCGCGGTATTGCAGGCGCATAACCGAATGTCATTACCCGTGATTTTCATGACTATAGGCGGGATAATAAAGGCAATCCTGAACTATGCGCTCATCCCGGTCTACGACATTTACGCGGCGCCGTTCGCGACTAACGTGTGCTATATAGTTATAGTTTCGCTGAATATAATCGCGATATTGCGGATAACAAAGGTGAAAATCCCGGTAGGAGACATCCTCGTGAAGCCGTTTGTCGCGTCAGTCGCGCTGATGGCGGCGGCGTTTGCCGTAATCAATTTTATGGAAGGAGCGGGATTCGGGGTTAGAATCGGGACTTTTGCCGCGATATTGGCGGGCGGACTGGCGTATGTCATTATGTTATTTGTCGTCCGTGCGATAAAGGAAGAGGACATAAAACTGCTGCCCAAGGGCGAAAAAATCGCGGTGTATATGCGCAGATTCAAAATTATTTAGCTCGCGGTCACTGCGGAAACGTTGAATAAATCGTCAAACAAACGGGAACTTTAACAAAAAAACTTGACAAATCGAAAAAAAAGTGTATAATATAAGTAGTATTTTAAATGGAGGTTTATAAAATGAAAGCTGAAATTCATCCCGAATACAAGCAGACGACGATTAAATGCGTCTGTGGGAATGAGGTTAAAACAGGGTCCACGGTGGGCGAGGAGCTGACGGTGGATATTTGCGCCAAATGCCATCCGTTTTTCACGGGGACGCAAAAATTGGTTGACACGGGCGGGCGTATTGACAAGTTCAACAAGCGGCTTAAAGCGGCGGAAGAGGCTGAAAAGACGTCTGATAAGGCGGCGGGGAAGGCTGCCGGGAAAGAGGCGTCTGCACCGAAGAAGCCGACCGATGATTTGACGAAAACGGTGAACGACAGGAAGAAAACTGCGGTGAATAAAGAGAAAACCGTGGACGGCGAGGCGGGAACCGCAAGCAAGCCCGAGACAAAAGTTAAGACGGAAGAGGAAGCTTGATTGCGAGCATTACAATTGAAAACATTGCTGTCATTGAGCGTTTAACGCTGGATTTCGAGCAGGGTTTTAACGTGCTTACAGGCGAGACGGCTGCGGGGAAATCTATAATAATTGACGCAATAAACATGGTTCTCGGAGGCAGAGTCAGTCGGGAGCTTATTCGTAGTGGGACACAAAAGGCGGTAGTGGAGGCGTTTTTCACATTCGGCGGGTCCGCGGGTAGGTCCGCGCTTGCCGCTAGGCTCGACGAATTCGGCATTGACAGCGAGGACGGCGAATTGGCAATTCACCGCGAAGTGCATATTGACGGGCGCAGTGTTTGCCGCGTAAACGGGAGTATCGTGACTGCGTCTATTTTGCGTGCAATTGCGGAAAATTTGGTTAATATTCACGGGCAGCACGACAATCAGGCGTTGTTGAATCCGTCCAAGCATATTGAGTTCCTTGACAAGTTCGCGAATGTCGACGGCGAAAAAGCGGATTATAAGGCGGCGTTTAGCAATTATAAGGAGATTTTGGGGAAGCTGGAGGCGTTAACTCTTAGCCGTCAGGAGCAGGAAAGGCGTCTGGAAACGGCGCAAAGCCAATTGGAAGAGATAAAATCGGTGGGACCCAAGCTAAATGAAGATGCCGAATTGAAGCAAACGCGCACGGTTTTGGAAAACAGCGCAAAGCTTTTTCAAGCCGCGAAGAATGCGTATGAAGCGCTCTATTCCGATGAGCATGCGGTGGTGGATACATTGGCGCGGCTACTTCGCGAAATAGGCGATGCGGGGCAGGTTGACGAGCATTTGAAGGAATTGGCGCAGCAGCTGGAGGGCGCGCAGATTGTAATTGAGGATGTTTCGCATCAATTCAGCGATTATGCGGACAAAATAGAACGTTCGCCGCTTAATTCGGACGAAATAGAGGCGAGGCTTTACGCAATACAGCAGCTGCAGCTCAAGTATGGGGCGGAAATAAGCGATATTTTGGAGTATCAAGCTAAGTTGGAGGAAGAGATTTTCGCGCTTACGAACAGTGAAAACGTAATTGCCGACCTGCAAAAGCAAGTTGACGAGGCGTTGCAAGCGCTCACGGATTCTGCGGAAAAGTTGACGAAAAAACGCGCAATTGCCGCGCAAAGCCTTCAGGAGAGAGTCATCGTGGAGCTGGCGGATTTAGAGATGGCGCGGGTTCGTTTTGAGGTGAATATACAGCCGCAAAAATTCGCGGAAAACGGGGCGGACAGCGTAGAATTTTTAATTTCCACCAACATGGGCGAGCCGTTGAAGCCGCTGGTGAAAATAGCGTCGGGCGGTGAACTTTCGCGGATAATGCTTGCGATTAAGTCGATTTTGGCGGATGCGGACGATATAGGTATATTAATTTTTGATGAAATAGATGCCGGCATAAGCGGCAGGGCGGCGCAGAAAACGGCGGAAAAACTCGCAAAAATAGGGAAAATAAAGCAAATATTGTGTATAACCCATCTGGCGCAGATTGCAAGCGCGGCGACGACGCATTTCCTCATAAAAAAGGAATTTTCCGTGGAAAAGACGACCACGCGTGTGCTGAAGCTCAACGCGGCAGGGCGGGAGCAAGAGCTTGCGCGGATAATGGGGGGCGCAAAAATCACGGATTTAACCTTGCAAAACGCGCGCGAAATGCTAGAAATGGCGGAGGCGTAGGTTTTCGACGGCAGGATGGAAAAGAGTGAAAACGCGGGAGAGAATGGGAAAAATTATGAAGCTATTTATTGTTATAGGGCATTACGGGAGCGGAAAGAGCGAGATTGCGGCAAATTTGGCAATTCGTGAGAAGTGTTCCGTTCTTGTTGATTTAGACATAGTGAATCCGTATTTTCGCACAAGCGACGTGCGTGGGGAACTGGCGGAATTCGGGATAAAAGTGGTTGCGTCGGAGTATGCGGGGTCGAACATTGATATTCCCGCGTTGCCGCCACAGATTAACGCGGTTTTTGACCAAAAAGAGGACGCTGTTTTCGATGTCGGCGGCGATGATGACGGCGCTGTTGTTTTGGGAAGATTTGCGGACAGGTTTTTGGAATCGGGTTACGACATGCTGATGGCGGTGAATATGAAACGTCCGTCAACCGCCTCAATTGAGCGAATAATCGAGATGCGCGGAGCGATTGAGCGGGCGAGCGGGCTGAAGGTGACGCGAATCATAAACAACACCAATCTTTTGGGAGAGACCACGCTGACCGACCTGCTTGCCGCTCAAAAAATGCTGGAAGCAGCGGATTTAGGCGAGGTTGAAATAGCGGGATTCAGCGAGATTTTGGACCGTTTGCCGCGTGAATTGGCGGCGCGTAAATTCGAGCTGAAAAAGTTCATTAAATACGAGAACGGGATTGTATAAATTTCGCGCCCGCGCGTGTGCGAAGTGAAAAAATACGTGATATAAAGGGGAAAGGCATGGCGGAAAAGGTACTTATGAAAGGGAATGAGGCGATAGCGTATGCGGCTGTTCACGCGGGGTGCAGGTATTTTTTTGGCTACCCGATTACCCCGCAGACGGAAATAGCGGCTTATATGGCGAAAAATCTACCCAAGGCGGGCGGCGTTTTCCTGCAGGCGGAGAGCGAAATCGCGGCGATAAACATGGTTTACGGCGCGGCAGGGGCGGGAGCGCGGGTGATGACATCCTCGTCAAGCCCCGGAATAAGCCTTAAACAGGAGGGAATCTCCTACATAGCGGGCGCGGATTTGCCGTGTGTGATTGTCAATATCATGCGCGCCGGACCGGGATTAGGGGGGATTTTGCCGTCGCAGAGCGATTATTTTCAAGCGACAAAAGGCGGCGGACACGGCGATTATCATATGATTGTGCTTGCGCCGTCCACCATTCAGGAAATGGTCGATATTACCGTGGAAGCCTTTGATTTAGCGGATAAATATCGTATGCCGGTCATGATTCTCGGGGACGGGATTTTGGGACAAATGATGGAGCCGATTGAGCTTAACATCGCGAAAACGCCTGAAATTATCGCGAAACCGTGGGCGACGACGGGCACACAATGCAAGCGCAAAAAGAACATAATAAATTCGCTCAATACTAACGCTCCCGAGCTGGAACAGTGGAATATTGCGCGTCAAAAGCGGTATGATGAGGTCATTGCGAACGAGCCGCGGGCGAAAACCGATATTGAGGGCGCTGACGTCATTTTTTCGGCGTTCGGCACCTCGGCGCGCATATGCAAAACGGCGATTGAATTGCTGGCGGAAAAGGGCATAAAGGCGGGCTTGATTCGTCCGATAACCTTGTTTCCGTTCCCCGTGTACGCGTATAAAGACGTGAAAAAGCCCATTATTGTGGTCGAAATGAACCACGGGCAGATGGTGGAGGATGTGCGCCTTGCCGCGCCGAATGTCAGGGTGGGGTTCTATGGAAGAAGCGGCGGAATGGTTCCGATTCCCGCTGATATTGTGGATTATACGCTTAAATTTATTAACGAGGGCTTAAGCGAGATTGTGTGATTATTGAAAGGAATGGACGTAATATGAAGAAGATTTTTTCAAAACCCGCGGCTTTATCGGGCGAAACACGTCACTACTGCCCCGGGTGTACGCACGGAATTATTCATAGAATCATAGCTGAGGCGATTGACGAACTCGGGATTTTGGGCAGAACGATAGGCATTGCGCCGGTTGGTTGCGCTGTTTTCGCGTATAACTATTTTGAGTGCGACATGCAGGAGGCGGCGCACGGACGAGCCCCGGCGGTTGCTACGGGAATTAAGCGGGTTTTGCCGGAAAGCGTGGTATTTACATATCAGGGCGATGGTGATTTAGCGGCGATTGGCACGGCGGAAACGGTGCATGCGGCGGCGCGCGGCGAAAATATCACGGTTATTTTTGTCAACAACTGCATTTACGGCATGACGGGCGGGCAAATGGCGCCGACCTCGCTTATCGGGCAGGTTACGCAGACAACGCCGTACGGCAGAACGCGCGAGAATCAGGGCTTTCCCATAGGAATTTGCGAGATGATTGCCACGCTGGAAGGGGCGAGCTTTGTCAAGCGATGCGCGGCGGACAGTGTGACGCACGTAAAAGACGCGAAACAGTCGATTAAAACGGCGTTTCAGCGGCAAATTGACAATGCGGGATTTTCCATTGTGGAGGTGCTTTCAACATGCCCGACCAATTGGGGGATGACGCCCGAAAAGGCGCTGGAATGGCTGAGGGATAGCATGATTCCGCGGTTCCCTTTGGGGAGCTTCAAGGAGTAAATCGGCGCGGCGTTAAATGAGCGGAGAATAAGGAGTAGATGATATGGAGCATGGCATACTTTTAGCGGGATTCGGCGGGCAGGGGATTCTGTTTGCGGGCAAGGTATTAGCGCAAACGGGCTTAATTTGCGGGAAAAACGTATCGTGGCTGCCGTCGTACGGTCCCGAAATGCGCGGCGGCACGGCGAACTGCAATGTGATAATTTCGGACAGCGAGGTCAGCTCGCCAATCGTAACGATGCCGCAAATTCTCGTGTGCATGAATGGTCCGAGCTACGCGAAATTTGCGGAATCAACGCAAAAAGGCGGCTATATTTTCGTGGACGGCGCAATGGTGGGAGACGATGAGTTGATGGAGCCGGCGGGCGAAATCACGCAGGTATCCATTCCCGCGTCGCAAATGAGTAAGCTTGCCAACATGGTGTTAATTGGCTGTATGGTGCGGGTTTCGGAGCTGGCGACATGGGACGAGCTGGAGGAAGGATTAAAAAAAGCCGTTCCTGCGAGGAAGCGGGAAATGCTGGATGCCAATTTATCTGCGCTCAAATTGGGTTGGGACTTTTGTTAATCGCGCTATTTTTGCTTGTATATGTGTTGTATAACTCCGCTAGATATTTCTGTTCAGAGTAACTTTTTGAGAAAATGATTCCCATTCGACTGCAAAATCAAAGGCTTTCGCGAGATACCTAAGCGGCACATAAGTGCGCCAATTCATCTCAACCGCCGGCGTATCCATTTTAGAAATATCGTCGTTGATTACTATAATTTTGCTGTCTATGCAAAATATCACGCGCTTTGACGGGTTAGAAATGATGACGGTGCGGGTTGTATTTTCGTATTCGACATCAAACCCCAGCGCTTCGGATATGAAACGAACGGGAAATATGGTGCGGTCGCCTTTGTCGTTGTAAATCACGGGGACGTCCATCGTGTGAAATACCTTGCCGCTGCCCGAAGATATCGAGAAAATCGGGGAATCTACAAAGAATTCCAATTGCAAATTGGATAAAACCGCGGGCGTCGGTGAGGGCGTCGCGCTGCTTTTCTTTGGAGAACTGGTCGGAGTCGGCGAACTCGGGCGTGGACTTGAGCTATTGAAATATGTATCATTATTGTCGGAATCCCCGCCATAATCATAATCACTCGGGGCGAAAAAGACGGAGACTATTATTTCGGGCGGCTCAACGCCTTGCTCCATGCGCGCGCCCAAATCGCCTAGCCCCGAAACGGACGCGTGAAGCGTGTAACTTGTGCCCGCAACGCCGTCGAAGTCATTTCGGTTCCATATCACGGGAACTCGCAGCGAAGAATTGTCAGCCGTGCGGGCAATAACGGATGCAGGCAACGCGAATCCGAAATCGCCGGGTTGCACGTAAATCGGCTCTAATTCCTCAAATCCCGTAATTATAATAATGTCCGCGTTCGTGCTTATTCTCGCGGAAATATTCCATGTGGAAAATAAAAAAGCAATAATTATTAATATAAAAAATCTTCTCGCAATTGTGCCCGACTTTGGTAATGGCATCCCGCATTACGAATCTTTTTTAACAACTTGCTTTCCATTGTAGTAGCCGCAAACCTTGCAGACTCTGTGAGTCAGCTTTGTGGCTTTACAATTAGGGCATTCAGACATGCCGGGCAGCATAAGCCGCCAATTTGCGCGCCGCGATTTTTTCTTGGCTTTTGAAGTTTTGCGTTTAGGTACCGCCATTTATTTTTCCCTCCGTATCTATATCTTTCTCACATTCCTCGCAACGCTCGGCTATCGGCGTGGCGAGAATCAGGGCTTCAGCCGCCAACCCCTGCAGGTCGACCGCAAACCCGTAAAAGTACTCTGAACTCGGTTCCTGCTCATTTTCAGAAAGAAATTCGTCAATCTGAGCGGTCATATTTTTGTGGAAATCACGCGAGCAACGCGAACAGGGACCGCTGATAATTGCATTAACATCACATTCCAGCTCAATACGCCCCGCATTGTTACGCACCGCGCCTGTGACGAACAAATCCGAATAATTCCACTCGCCCGTTGAAAAATCCGCAAGATTACAGGAAATTTTACGGCTTTCGCCCTCGGATTTCATAATGTCGGAAATATTCAACTTACCGTTAGCCGCAAGCGTACTTGTTTGCATGTTGACCTCCAAATACCATAGTGCAATTTAATTATACATTGAAATTGCAAAAAAGTCAACCCCCAATTTTAACAAATGCGGAATTGAAGCAAAATCCGTGCGTAAAATATTATATTTGTCTCGTGCGTTACGGACCTGTGGCAAAGTCGCCTTTTCTATATCCCTCGTCTATTTTTTCAAAAGACACAAACAAGAATTTTCTCACAATCCAGCCCTCTTTTTCAGAGCTTATGCCATTCCCGGCAGTCCAATCGGAAGCAATCCCCGTTGTTGGTTTCACATCAAAAGAAACTGTAAATTTAATTTCGTTGCCGATGAATTCCACATTATTTATTTCATTGATAATATACTCGTCCAACGTGTCATAGTTATTTACCCATTCTTTGCCGTTGTTATATTGACTTGTAACAGCTTTCCCTTGTTTGCCTAATTCCAAAGATTGCGAGAACAGATATTCCGCTAAAACCGCCTTGTTCGCCTCTTGTTCTTGCGAGGGATAGAATATAGGGTGCTCGATATCCGCTAAATTAGGTGTAGGATTGATATAGGCAGGACCTGAATGAGTAAACTCACCTAACGTTATTTCTTTGGCTATATCGGGAATATCCTTCGCCATATCGTCATAATCCTTTGCCAACACACCATCCGCAAGCTGTATGCCATAGCTTGATTCGAGCGGCGTGGTCAGCCTGTAAACGTACCCGTTGAATTCGCCCAATTCGTAAGTTGGAGCGTATAAATTGTCTTTATCGCCCTCGCCTTTCGGGAATTTAAGAATCGTAAATAAAGTGGCTAATTTGTCATCGCCGTACTTGCTACGCACGACTTTGTGATAAAATGTTAGCATATCTTGCGTTTTGTCAAATTCCCATTTATCGCCCAAGGTACTCCAGCTTTCGGGAAAATGAATATTTACTCCAAAACTACTTGTCAATGTTATGCCTGCCAGCTTTTTGGACGAGCATCCCGTAAAGCTAAACGCTAATATTAAGCACAATCCAACGGTTAATAATCTGCGCATACAAATCACTCCTTTGCTATATCATAAACTAAAACTTAATTTTTGTCAAGCTCTGAAATATCGTTGACCATGCCACACCGCGGTTTGCTCTGCCCCGAATGCTTTTTTGCCTCCGGCACATATACATTAGAAATGAGCATATTAATGGAGCTGGAAATGCATGTGGATTTTTCTCCAAATTATTATTGTAAATATCATAGTATCCTGCGATAATGTGAGCGTTATAGCCCTTGCGACGCGCAATTTGCCGACTGCTCAAGCAACCGCCGCAAGACGCCTCGGCGTCATATTATCTGTCGCGCTGAAATTGGTTTTTATCGCTGTAATTGGTGTACTGTTTTCACTTCCGTGGCTTCATATTCGCATTATAGGCGGGGTTACGCTCCTCTATGTGACCTATACGATGCTACGTCAAAACGATTCCGACAAGGGCGCGGCAACCTCCGCGGGCAAGGATGTTTTTTTGCTTGCGATTCTCTCGATTATTGTGGCGGACGTCAGCATGAGCCTTGATAATGTGATTGCTATCTTGGGAATTGCGGCGGCGGATGGGCAACAGCTAAGCGCCAACATGTTTATCACGGTATCTGTCGCTCTTTTGATTTCCATCCCGCTTCTTCTGTGGTTTAGCGGCGGCATCGAGCGGCTTATTGAAAGATTCCCGATTTTTAGCTTCGTTTGCGCCGGATACCTTGCATATACCGCGATAAAAATGATTTGCGAGGATGAGATGATTAAGATTTTCTTCCGGCAAATACACTTTACGCTTACGACGCCGATGGCTATTTTATGCGGTGTTTTGATTGTCGTCTTTCGCCTGATTATTGATAAAAAGGGCGTTTTTAAAGCGGAAAATAAACGAATGCTTCGGATGAGCGTAATTGTTATTCTGTACACTATAATGAATTTGGCAATCATTTCATATTTGAGCACGAACCCCGAAATAGAGGGTAAAATACTTAGCGTCGAGTCGCTTTATGGATTTGTGCCGATGGGGGCAAATTCCATCTTTCTAGTTGCCGTGATAGCCGGAGTTATGCGGATTTGCATGGCGTTTTATGTGCCGAACGTAACGTGCGCGTCAAGTAAACAACCTTACCCCGCAAAATTTATTTTATCCATAAGCGCGATGCTGAAGCTCCTTGCGCTGGAAACCGTATTGTGTACGGCGGGGCTCTCTATTTCCTTTGGTTTCGGCGCTTTTAAGCCGCTTGTGATGGTCGGAGGCTTTCTGTTTCAGGCGGTCCTGCTTTGTGGGTATGTTGCCGTTTTCTGCATGTTTTCAATGCTCGTGCGGAATAAAAAGGTCGGCGTCATCTTGAGCGTTTTTTACGTGCTGCTCGAAGAAATCCTGACCACAATCCTGCCACATAGTAGAATCGAATTTGTGGTCGGCTTGCTCCCTAATTACTATTTGGAAAATTTTACGATGCTGTTGCAACCCGGCTTTGTAATACGCGGAATACTTGCCGCCGCGATTTGTATTATTTGTGCCGCGTGGATTGGATGCAAGCGAAAACATGCCGGTAATCGGGCATTTTAGTGTAGAGGCAAGCTTACGATGAAGGATGCGCCTTCGCCCGCCCTGCTCTGCGCTTTAATGGTGCCATTATGCAGCTCCACGATTTTTTTCGCAATTGCAAGACCAAGCCCGCTGCCCTTGAACAGCTCCCTAGATTTATCGGCTTTATAAAACCTCTCAAAAATATGCGGGAGCGCGTCAGCCTCTATACCGATGCCGGTGTTATCAATCTGACAAACGGCATTTTCTCCTTGTTGGGACAGGCTGACATAAATCTGCCCGCCCACAGGCGTAAACTTAATGGCGTTGGCAAGCAAATTCGTCCAGACGTGGGCAAGCAGGTCCACGTTTACGGGAACCGTCAATTCCTCTAATTCAGCCTGCGGGTCGATATTCTTTGACGTCCATTGCGGCTCACAGGCGAGAATCACGGAGCGGATTTGACGGTCAAGCCGGCAAGGGGCAACATCCTGCAACATGGTTTCGGCATCCAGCGAAGCGAGACGAAGAAGATTCTCCGACAGATTTGACAGCCGTTCGCTTTCCGACTGGATGACGTCAATATATTCGCGTTGCTCGGTTGAATCCGCTTTTTCCAACGCTTTTGCGTAACCTCTTATATTCGTCAGCGGCGACTGTATTTCGTGCGACACATTTGAAACAAACTCACGTCGCATTTTCTCCACCTTTGCCAGCTCGGATGCCATAATATCAATGCTTTTGACGAAGCCGCCGAGCTTTGGGTCTATCCTAAAATCCCCCGCGGGCGGGACATCAAAGTCGCCCTTTGTCAACCTTTTGATAACCTCGGCAGTCTTGATAAAAGCGTCTTTATACCTTTTTAAAAGGGAAAAACGGGTGACGGTCAATATGAGTATCGTGAGCAGAAGGCTTACGACCGAGGCGATGATTTGTATGGACAGTTCGGTCAGCTTGTCGTAAAGCAGCTCAAAAATCAAGCCGAACGAAAACACGTTGCACACTAAAAATACCGCCACGAAAAACGCGACGGACGTGAGCGTCTGCAAATACGGCTTCGTTTTCATTGCGCCACCTCCAAGCGATAGCCGAGCCCGCGCAGGGTGCGAATGCGGAAGCCGCTTTTTTCCTCAGGGAATTTGCCACGTAGCCGCCCGATGTGTACGTCAAGGGTCCGTTCGTTGCCGTCGAAATCGTAGCCCCATATGTTTTCCAGCAGTATCTCCCTCGAGAACGTCCTGCCCGACGAACCCGCCAATGTAAACAGCAGCTCAAATTCTTTCTTAGGCAAGAGGAAGGTTTCATCTGCCATAACGACCTCATGTTTTTTTCGGTCTAAGCTTACCGCGCCGATTGTTATGCTGCCAGACATGTTGATTTCATAGCGGCGCATCAACGCCTTGACCCGTGCCACAAGCTCCTGCGGGTCAAAGGGCTTGCATAGGTAATCATCCGTGCCGAGGCGAAACCCCTTGACTTTGTCCTGCGTTTCCGTTTTGGCGGTAACCATCAGGAGGGGAATTTCGTAATAATCCCGAATGCTTTCGCACAGCTCAAAACCGTCCATATTCGGCATTAAAATATCGAGTATGACCATATCGACCTTGGTGTGTTCCATCACGGTCAAAGCCTCTTCGCCGTCGGCGGCTTCAAGAATTTCAAAGCCCTCGGGCTTTAGGAACACTTTTACGAGATTGCGGATATTGCGGTCATCGTCAACCACTAAAATTTTGTGCATAATAACCCCCCTCACGAAAAACATCGGGTATCTAAATGATATTAGTTATTATAGCACCGTTGTTTTACTTTGTCAAGTGAAAAAAGAGGCTGAAAAATTCCGCCGATTACGTTAAATTCAGTTTAAATAAGGGGTGTAGTATATCGTTAAATTCAAATGTGGGAGGAAGTTTATGAGCCAATTCGTTGTGAGAACGAGCAATCTAAGCAAAAAGTACGGCGAGCGCTATGCCGTGCGGAACGTGGACGTAGAAATTAGGCGCGGGCAAATTTATGGACTAATCGGGCAGAATGGAGCGGGCAAAACGACATTTATCCGTATGCTCACGGGGCTGATTTCCCAAACTGACGGGGAAATTGAGCTGTTCGGCAAGTCGGGCGCGGATTTGGAGAAAGCGCGCGGGAGCATCGGGAGCATTGTGGAAACTCCGTCGCTGTTCCCGAATATGACGGCGGAGGAAAATCTGGAAACACAGCGCAGGCTTGCGGGCTTCGACAAGAACAACGC
The DNA here is from genome assembly GCA_031263785.1 of Clostridiales bacterium. GTDB lineage: Bacteria > Bacillota > Clostridia > Monoglobales > WRBX01 > JAISFC01. The sequence continues at coordinate 24,019 of JAISFC010000022.1, forward strand.
CGACGAAATGCTGGAGTTGTGCGGAATTGCTGATACGGGAAGTAAAAAGGTGAAGAACTTCTCGCTTGGTATGCGCCAGCGGCTGGCTTTAACCTTGGCATTGCTGACGGAGCCGGAGTTTGTTATCCTCGACGAGCCGATAAACGGGCTTGACCCGAAAGGGATAGTCGAAAACCGCGAAATGCTCAAACGGCTTGCCGCGGAGAAGGGCATCACGATTTTGATTTCGAGCCACATTTTAAGCGAGCTGTCGCTGCTTGCCACCAACTACGGCATTATTCACAACGGGCGGCTGATTAAGCAGCTTCCGGCGAAACAGCTTCTTTCGGAATGCCGCCGGTATATAAAGGTTATTACAGGTGATGCGCCCAAAACGGCTGAAATCCTTAAAAGACAGTTCGCCATCAAAGAAGTGGAAATCCTTGACGACGGCGAAATTCGGGTATACGAGCAGCTTGACAAAACGCCGCGGATGGTGAAAGAGCTTGTGGATGCCGACGTTCAGGTCAAGTCAATCGGCGTGACGGGGCAAGACTTGGAAAGCTATTTTATGAATATAACAGGGGGTGCAATGTAATGACTAAGATTTTTAACGCGGATGCCTATAAATTTAGGAAAAACATCGCTTCATGGCTTTTGCCGACGGCGGCGGTCGTCGCAGCGCTGGTAACGGCTGTATTTATGTATTTTATTGACCACGGGCTGACCGTTGAGGGCGGCGAAGCGGTGTCGACCTTGGACGTGTTTGGATTCAATCCGGCGGGGGCAATGGGCGCCTATGCACTGTCTTCCATTTCAAATCTTTTCGCCATTTTAGCGGTGGTGTTCAGTGGTCTGTTCATCTCCAGTGAATTTGCGGGCGGGACAATCCGCAATGCCATTTGTATCGGGAAGTCGCGGATTAAAGTCTATCTATCAAAGCTAGTGATGTGCGGGATAATGCTGCTGATTATAATGCTCGCGGCAGCCGTCGGGTTTATTGTGATTTTTACCGTTATGTACGGCTTCGGAGACGGAAGCGGATTCCTAGCCGACAGCCTGAAGGTGTTTGGGCTGCAATTTCTCTACCACCTTACCTATGCGTCTCTTGCGTGTATGTTGGCGTTCCTGATTCAAAATATTGTGACAAGCGTGTCGGTAGGTATTTTCTGCACTATTTTTTCGGGCGTCTTGACGGACGTATTCACCGCTTTTGACGGGCTGGGCTGGCTCGCGAGATTTATGCCGAACTATTACATCACTCGCTTGCTGGATAACGTGACAAATATGGGCTTCATTATTCAGAGCATTGCGGCTTGCGTAATGTTCATCGCGATTACTTCCATCATAGGTTGCAGCGTGTTCAAAGAACGCGACATAAATTAGGGGGATTATGAGCAGAATTAACCCCGGAGACCCTTGCCCGAATTTTGGCTGCGAGCGTCGAGGCAACTGCAAGGCGTGCGCGAAAGACCATTTTTAATAAAAAGTTATAATACTTGTGTTTTGTTGAATAAATATCAATATTTATGTGATATTTCTAACATTTTTTGAAAAAACTGTTGACATGTTTTTGGTTTAGGTGTATAATAATAATAGGGATAAGTGGCTCATTTATATTTGTTCGCGATTAATATTTATTAATTAGTTCCGTGAGAACATCATCCCTATTATTATGGGAGTTGCAAAAACAAAGGCTTGATTATTCTAGGAGAAGTTGCTAAATTGGGAGTGCTTAATATGGCCACAAAGAGTTTTGAAAAAAATATTGTAATAAAAAACCGCAAAGACGCTGAGCGGTTTATTTCAGCTTTAGAGCATGCGTCCGGTAAAAAATCGAAAGAGGTTTATGTCCGGGAGCAGGTGGGCGATGTAAAAGACAATAACGTTATTCGGAAAATTTTCAAGGAGAATTAATGAAAGGATACAAAATTGTCCAATTAAAACATCTCATAGAAAGTCTTGGCGACGAAAAAGTTTGCGGGATTTTGTCTGAATTTAAATGTCCGAAGAACCCTGATGTTGAGAAATTTTTAACTGACCCGAATAAAGCGATGAACTCAACAAAACAGGGAAAAAGCAGGACTTTTCTTGTGTTAAGGTCCCATAAAAATAAACCCGTAATAGTTGGATATTTTTCTTTAACAACGAAAACAACCACGTTTAAGCGCAATTTTCTTAAAGGAAAACTAAAATCAAGGATGATAAGGTTTGCGACATTAGACACAATAAATAATCGTTATGAAATTTCCTTGCCGCTAATCGGTCAGTTTGGAAAAAATTTTAACAATGGCTATGACAGCTTGATAGAAGGTGATGTTTTGCTAAAATTTGCGTGCGATAAAATAAAAGTGGTCCATCACATATTGGGTGGAAATTTTGCTTTTGTCTATTTAGAGTGTGAAGACGTTTCCGAATTAAAAGATTTTTATGAAAGAAACGGTTTTGTGTATTTTAATAAGCGATGTCTAGAAAGAGATGAAAAAAGAGATTTGAAGGGTGATTATTTGCTGCAGATGATAAAAGACTTAAGTGAACGTAAAAATGTTACATAAGCTAAAATGTGCTACCTGCCCTCTATTCAGTAAGAGGGCGTTTTTTTATCTTATTACAGGGAGAATATCTGCTTTTAATGTGTTATCTCTAAAAACGCATTTTTCAAAATCCTGACCGGAATACGAAAACTCCTGTAAATACGGGAGTTTTTGGCGTGACGTTTTTAAAAATCACACAATATGGAGGCGCCACCCGGACTTGAACCGGGGAATAGAGGTTTTGCAGACCTCCGCCTTACCACTTGGCTATGGCGCCGTAAAAAAACTTCAGCGTGTAAAAAAACTTTACCGCAGACTGCGGCGATGATATAACAGTCAAAAGAAAAGATTTTACCGCGAATTGCAAAGATGTATTAGATGTCGCGGCAAATTAATAAAGTTTCGATACACAAGGTTTCGCAACAAAAGGTGCGGATTATTCGCCTTTCCGACAAAACACCGCTAAATCCAACATGGAGCGGGAAACGAGATTCGAACTCGCGACATTCACCTTGGCAAGGTGACACTCTACCACTGAGCTATTCCCGCGTTTAATTATTATGTTGTTATAGTCAAAATCTTGCAGATAAGCTTAAACTAAACCGAAAAAAATGATAGTGAGCGATGAGCCGTAATTCGCGCGTTTGCAATCGAATGGCGAGGCGAACGTGATTTTTTCGTTAAACGACGAGCCGTGAGCCATGTAGACTTTGCCGGGATTGTCTTGCAAAGCAACGGCGATGAACCGTCGGGGAATGGTGCCTCCGGGTGGAATCGAACCGCCGACACTAGGATTTTCAGTCCTATGCTCTACCGACTGAGCTACAGAGGCGCGCTATTCAAAAATCCTGAAAATCGGCAATCTTTATTGCAGTTAAAACAAGCGGCAACAGCAATCTCCGGAAGGCAACCAGCGCTCCCGCCGCGCACATTTATGACGCAAGCCGCATATTACAAAAGCCACGCGATATACAGCCGTTAAAACATTATACGTGCAAAAGCCGGCTGCATATGCGCATTGGCGACCCGAAAGGGGCTCGAACCCTCGACCTCTAGCGTGACAGGCTAGCGCTCTAACCAGCTGAGCTATCGGGCCAGATAGAGTGGAAGCTAGAAGCAAAAGGACGCGGGACGCCGTGCGCGTCCAACTCTTCACAACTAATTTCTAACATCTGATTTGGTGGGCGTTATAGGGATCGAACCTATGACCCTCTGCTTGTAAGGCAGATGCTCTCCCAGCTGAGCTAAACGCCCGAAACTCTACTTAAATAGTATATAATAATTTTCCATCGCTGTCAAGTCTTTTTTAAAAAATTTTTAAAAATTTTTTATTACCACTATGAATTTACGGCCCAATTAAGTGGTTTTTAGCGCAAAAGACGAGGATTCTACAAATTTCTCATATATATTTACGTAAACCGTCAGGTGGGCTTGCCGCAAAAAGACGTGAGCCTGCTAAAAAGCAAAAGCCCTACAGGAACGGCTTGCTCTGGTAGGACTTTTGGCTTTCTCTTATCCACTAGTCGAAACGGGAATCCAGTATCGGTCGATTTTCCCGCTTCTGCCTATCCTCGGCTTATCAACAACAGTATTCTCGAATATTCCTCCGCGTTTTTCAATTATCCTTTATTGTCGCGTTTATACGTACATTGTATTTGTACATATTACCGCGATTATTTCTTCTACTCACTAAGGCTGAACCAAATCCCGCCTGAACCACTGTAATCTAAACCATAGGCTACTTTAGGATTGGCATCATCGGTTTTTACCAAAGCTACAATATTTCCTTCGCAGTTGCCACCCGTGTATATGTTAGATGACAAAACATCGGGAACAACTACACTAGCGTTTGCGTAACTTTCGTTGTTGCCACTAAAAGTATCGAAATTATAACGGTTTACATCCAAGGCTTTATCGTCGGACACGGAAATTGCGGAAACAGCCACTTTTGCCAGAATATATTCGTAGCCGTCAGGCGCTTCGTCGTTAAACATGTTAGTTTCTTTAATTTGTTTCCACGCTTCTGCGCCGCGTATGACACTTATAACCCGAACGCTTGCCGTATATTTTTCTATGTAATTATCGACGGTAACGGTTTGCGCGACATTAAGTGGAGCGGGGTTATTACGCGAATAATTTGTTGACGGAGATTGAGGCGCTTGTGGCGGCGTGCCAACCTCAACTTGCTGCAAGTCTTCGTTCCAATTAACGGTGATACCCAGAGCATTCCCCATATCCCGCAAAGGGAGGTATGTTCTGTCGTTTACATCTAAAATTTCGCCGGTTGTTGCCTGAAACTCTTCGCCGTTGACGAAAACCTTAAATGCGGCTTTTTGTGCATTGTAGGCGGTTGCGGCTAAGACACCCATGCTCCCGAAAAGCACGGCGCCGAGCAAAAAACTTGAAATACATTTTTTCATACGTTTTACTCCTTTTATTTTGATAATTATTTTATTTAAATGTTTTGTTTCAAGGATTATTCGCTTGTATCGTCCTTCGGCGGAAGCTTTCCGGAATTGTCGGCTATTTTTTTCTCCGCGGTTTTTACTCGTCGTTCTAATTTTCTTATATCAATTGAGACAGGAAGGTCTTCAGGTTTAATGCCACGTTGTTCTAAAACATCTCTTACGCTTACATTGTTTTGAATATGTTCCTGAGTTATTAAAACTTCACCAGATAAATCTTTACTTCCTACGTTGAAATTGGTTAGCTCAGTGGCAAGATTTTTAGCGGCTATTGTAACTGTCGGCAAAAAATCTGCAAGCGGGCGATTATCTTTTACACCAAGACGCTTTTTCATGTCAGAAGTGTTATACCCTCCGAATAAAGCTGTATCACCTTTTGATCGTATTCTACCAAAACCTTTATCGTCAACGCCTCTTTCGTAAATGTTCTGTGACAATAGCTTTTCAGATTCTTTGAGCCGCCCTCGAGCTTCGGTTCTTTCTATGTATTGAATTCTCTCTTCAATTAATTCTTGCTTTCGAGTTTGGAGAGCAAAATAACTTTGGGCAAACGCAATCTCTTCTTTTTTAGGGGAGCCATTTTGAGCAATTAAATAACAAGCATATCTGGTTAGCATAAAGTCTTCGATTTCTCTAACTGTACCGCTTCCGATGTTGACCATTTTCCCCACTTGGCGAAAATGGTTTTCTGCGGGAATATTCGTAGTTTTGCAACTTTCGATTGATTTATGTATAACATTACAAAACTTGTCCCATTTTGCATATCCGAGCAAGTCCATTAATTCTCGTGCATACCAAAATTCTATATTCCTGTCTTCAATAGTTTGAACAATACTGTCAAATGTTGATTTTAGCGATGTTACTTTATTTTTATCCACTATTCCATCATCCTTTTTTTATAGCTAACGGCTTTCATGAAATCTAAAATAAGATGGGTTTTAGCACAAAAAATTAAAATCTTACAAATCTTTCACATGAATTTATGTATCAGTCAGGTGGTTTTGACCGCAAAAAGGTGGTAGGCGACAAAGCGAAAGCGGAGCGCGTTTACAAGCGAAGCCGAGCGACTCGCCGTGCCTTTTTGCGGAAGAGGAGCAATGGCGAAGCGGGTGATATTTTCGCGCGGTTCTCAGCGCGGAAATGAACATAGCGAAGCACATTGCGACGTTGGAGCAGGTAGCGGGAATCGAACCCGCAACCTCAGCTTGGGAAGCTAATGTTTTACCACTAAACTATACCTGCGCGATAGAAATTTTTGCGTCAACATGCCTTCCAGATAATTCTACACGAAAAAAAAGGATTTGTCAAGAAAAAATAAAAAAACGTTTGGTACGTATTTGTTATGATACAATAGAAGGGTAACAAAAAAAGAAGACAAAGCGCCTCAAACATGATATGATGTAAGTAACCAAACAAACACATATCGGAGGGCTTTGTCTATGGATATTATAACACAAGAAGCATATTTTCGTCAACGCATGTTGAAATACGGAGAAAAACACAGTGTT
>JAISFC010000055.1 GCA_031263785.1 Clostridiales bacterium
GTGGCGATGGAACCCGGGTCGACTTCCTTGTTGAGTAGTACAATAATGGATAAGGTAAAAGACACTAACCCTATTGCACCGCTTGCAATAAGCCTGATTGCATTATATTTTGTAATTGAAGTGATTCAAAAAAGCACATCATTGGATAAGATTAATCTTGAAATGATAGTCAAATTGTTATTGCGTTTATTGATCGCGAAGATATTGGTAGATAACGCTACCGAGATACTTGTAAGGATAAATGGTATAATCGGAGCAAATATAAGGAGTGTAAGCGGCGTATTTGATGGCATCACAGAATTTAATGTAGTAGAGTCAATAAAACATTCAATTAATGCTAATAATGCATGGGGACTTCTTAATACTGCAATTAATGCTACTATGAAAGGCATGCTGCTGATAGATTTGGGGAAAACCGCAGGATTGGCGGCTATTGCTACAGCGGCTGCACTAGCCGTCGTATCGCTCACGATTTCAGGTCTAATTGGTGCGACTACCGATTATGAAGTCTATATACCGACTTCAGCAACCGAATGGCAGTGGTTTGGAATTGTAGTATTGGTAACGGTGGCAATTAGAGTTATAGTGAATATAGGTTGTACACTTTCAATATTGTTTTCTTTGTGGATGAGAGATATTGAAATAATTATACTTGCCATGCTTGCGCCTCTGGCAATGGCGGGATTTGTGTCTGATGAATTTAAAGGCGCAACTAAGAAATACTTGATGCATTTTGCGGCGATTTGCGTTCAGGGAATTGTTATAGCTGTCATTATCAATTTAGCAGGTTTACTTTTCCCTCCGGACCCTGTTACTTTTGCAAATGGAATGGCGGGTATTTTTGAGTTTTTAGGACTCATAAATGGTGCAGGCAGTATACTATCGCCGATAATGAATACATTGTACTCGTGTATCCCGCCGGTTATAACTGCCGTGTTGCTTGGAAAGGCGCGGGGGATTGCGCAGATGATAACGGGAGGATAGATAGCAGCCTAATTGGCTGATATAGGCTAAAACAGAGAGATGTGCGTGTGTTGTTGAAGGGGGAGTTAATATGATAGAAATCAGAATACCGAAAGAGATAAATGACTATAAAGAAAAGTTGTTTCTGGGGTTGACGTTGAGGCAGACATTGTCAATCGTGCTGCTTGTAATCATCAATGTTCCGGCGTATTTCGGCATGAATGAGACTTTTGGGTCGGACGTAACGACGTGGTTCATTTTGCTCAACGCTGTGCCGATTGTGGTGGTCGGGTTTGTGCGACCGAACGGCATGGAATTTGAGAAGTTTGCCGTGGCATTTTTGCAGACGTCGGTGCTTTTTCAGCAGAATCGCCCTTACATAACGGAGAACTTATATGAGGAAATCGCCAACATAGTGCAAAAGGAAAAGGACGACAGGGCGCAGGCGGCGTATCTTGCGGAGAAGGCTTTGGAAATAGCAAGGCGAGAGGAAGAAAAGCGCGGAGGTAAGGCGAAGCAAGAGTCTAAGACTCGAGCGCCGAAGGCTCAAGAGCCGAAAGCTCCGAAGGTGAAAGAAAAGAGAGTAAAAAAGGAAAAACCCGATAGAGAGTTTGTAGGCGCGCATTTGCGCAAATAAAATAGGGGGGGCGATATTGCTCCCATAGTCGCGAGGTTTAAGCTGAAAGGATGATTATAATGACGAAAAAAGACGCTGAAAATCAAGAAACCGTTATAACCAATGAGGCGGAAGTAGCTGAGAAGCTTGAGAAAACTGAAAAACCCGAAAAAACTGCAGTGAAGGAGGCGGCGGAAGCCGTGCCGGAGGCTGTTGAGACTGTTGCGGAGCCGGAGGTGAAGACAGAGGATATTTCTGTTGAGAAGCCGGAAGAAGCTCCCGCGGAAAAGCCTGAAATAGGGGCGGAGTCCGTTCCCGCGCCTGAACCCGAACCCGAACCCGAACCTGTGGAGGAAAGCGTGTCGGAACCCGTTGCGGAAGTGGAAAAAGCTGAAGAAGCTGCGCCTGTAGAGGAAACGCCGGCGGAATCGGCGTCCGCGGAGGAGGCTAAACCCGCGAAAAAAAGTATATTCGACTCAATTTTTGGTGCAAGCGGCGGCAAAAAAGGTACGTCCCTATCGGGAGAAAAGCCTCAAAAACGCGCGTCGAAGACTACGCAACAGACCATCCCGTATGAGCAGTTGTATTCTGACGGACTTGTCCGTTTGGAAGACGGCTATTTTTCGCGCACTATGCAGTTCCAGGACATCAACTATCAGATAGCGCGTCAGGACGACCAAGAGAATATCTTCCTGAAGTATGGCGAGTTTCTGAATTACTTCGACCCGTCGGTGAACCTGCAGATTACGATTAACAACACGAGCGTGGACAAGGATAAATTTGAAAATGACGTATTAATCAAGTATAAGCACGATGGCGACGTACTTGACGTATACAGGGAAGAATATAATGACATGCTCCGCAAGCAGATGGCGGAGGGGCGCAACGAGATTACGCACGAGAAGTACATGACCATAACCATCAAGGCTCCCACTGTGGACGAGGCGCGGGTGCAGCTTGCGCGGCTGGAATCTGAGGCGGGCGCGAATTTGAAGCGGCTGGGCAGTGAAGTGAGCAGCGTGGGCGTCAAGAAGAAGCTGGAGATGCTGCACACATTTTTCCGCGGCGAGAAGTCGATGGCGGCAAAGATTGACTATGACAAGCTAAAGGAGCAGGGCATGACGACAAAAGACGTTATCGCGCCCGACAGCTTCTCATTTAAGCGCAATTATTTCATGATTGGCGAGCAGTACGCGCGCGCGCTATACATCAGCCAGCTGCCGAGCTTTTTGAACGACAAGTTCCTTTCCGACATGACGGATTTCCCGATTAACATGCTGCTTACGCTCAACATACGCAGTGTGGACCCGGGCGACGCGTTGACGGTTGTCCGCCGCAAGATAACGGGCATGGAGACCAACAAGATTGACCAGCAGAAAAAGGCGTTAAAAGCGGGCTACGACATGAGCATGATTTCGCACGATTTAAAGCACAGCTTGGAAGAGGCGGAGGAGCTGCTTGACGACCTGCTCAACAAGAACCAAAAAATGTTCCTTGTAAACATATTGCTTGTCCACAAGGCGGATTCGCTGGAGCAACTGGACCGCGACACGCAAACCATCAAGTCGCAGGCGCGTAAATCCCTGTGTTCCGTGGGCATATCGAACTACCAGCAGGAAGTGGCGTTGGCAAGCACATTGCCGCTGGGGCAGAACAAGATGAAAATCACCCGAACGCTCACGACCGAGAGCACGGCGATACTAATCCCATTCACCTCGCAGGAGTTGCTGCAGAAAAACGGGATGTACTACGGGCTGAACGCGGTGTCGCACAACTTGATTATTTTCAACCGCAAAACGCTTAAAAACCCGAACGGATTCATACTCGGTACGCCGGGGTCCGGCAAATCGTTCTCCGCGAAACGCGAGATGGTGAACGTGCTGCTCAACACCGATGATGACGTGCTGATTATTGACCCTGAGCGTGAATACGCGCCATTGGCGGAGAATTTCGGCGGTGAGCTGATACATATTGCGGCGTCGTCGAACAACTACATAAACCCGATGGACATGAGCGATAATTACAGCGACGAGGAGAACCCGGTGGTGCTGAAATCCGAATTTATCCTCTCGTTATGCGAGTGTTTGCTGGGAGGCTCGGCAGGGCTGACCGGCATGGAACGTACGATTATCGACCGCTGCGTGCGCAATGTGTACGCGGATTACGTGCAAGACTTCGACCAAGAGAAAATCCCGACAATGCTCGACTTTCAGCTGATGCTTGAGTCTCAGCCCGAAGTTGAGGCGCGGGGCGTTGCGTTGGCGCTGGAAATTTACACAAAGGGGTCTCTGTCGATTTTTGCGAATAAGTCCAATATTAACCTGAATAATAGGTTTATCGTGTTCGACATCAAGGACCTCGGCAAGCAGCTGAAAACAATGGGAATGTTGATTGTGCTGGACGCTATTTGGAACCGTGTCACGACCAACCGCGCTCAGGGACGGCGAACATGGATATACCTCGACGAGATTTACTTGCTGTTTACCAATGAGTATTCCGCGAACTTCCTGTTCGAGCTGTACAAGCGCGCGCGTAAATGGGGCGGTATCCCGACGGGCATCACCCAGAACGTGGAGGACTTGCTGAAATCTGAGCTGGCACGGCGCATGCTTTCCAACTCGGACTTTATCCTAATGCTGAATCAGGCTACGTCGGACCGCGTGGAATTGGCGCATTTGCTCAACATTTCCAATGCGCAGCTGGCGTACGTAACCAATAGTAACGCGGGGCAGGGGCTTCTGTTCTCGGGCGACAGCATCATACCGTTTGTCGATAAATTCCCGACGAATACGAAGCTGTACCAGATGATGACCACGAAGCTTGACGAGATAAAACACACGGCGGACGGCAAGACCGTGTTTATAACGGAGGAAGAGAATAACGCAAAATAAATATCGTCCGAATGCAATAGCGGGGGGTGAAGACGATGGCTAAAAAAGAGAGCAAGATTGAGCATGGCGCGACGCATGGGCAGGTGAATCATAGCTCCGGAGCGGGGCAGAATAGTGAGCAAATGTTCTCGGAGGACAGGGCGGAGCGGGAACGTTTACATGCTGCGCATAATAATATTGACTCGCGCGAGGGCGGGAGTTCGCAAGAGGATCGGGCGTCTGGGAAGCGTGTTCATGACGAGATGGAGCGGGCGCACGAGCACAAGCATGAGGAGTATGTTAAAGAGGAAGAAAATCTGGAAATAGAGGCGGAACACGAGCAAACGCGGACTGAACGCGACTCTGAAAAGGAAGCCGTTGAGAGCTCGCATGAGAATGAGCGTGAGCATGAGCATGAACGAGAGCATGAACATGAACACGAGCGCGAGCATGAGGAAAGAGAGTCGACGAAAGAGGAAAAGAAGCACGGCGAGCGGGAAAAAGAGCATAAGGAAGAAAGGGAAGAGAAGGAAGCTAAGGAAAGAGGCTCCGAAAAGGAGCAGGAATATAAAGAGGAAAAGGAAGCTAAGGAGAGAAGCTCCGAAAAAGAGGAAAAGGAAGGTAAGGAAAAAAAGGAAGCGAAAGAGACAAAGGAAGCAAAAGAGACGAAAGAGGCTGAGGCAAAAGAGGCGAAGGAGCGAAAAGAGCCTGAAAAGCCGGAGCGCGAGGAGAAAAGTAGAGAGGAACGAAGCGCGGGAGAAGAGCGGCGGACTAAGTCTGACAGCGGTGATTCGGGCAGGAAAGAGACGGTATATCACGCTAAAGAAGCCGCTGAAGGCGGTGAAAAGGAACAGGGAAGCCGTGTGCACACCAATCGTGAATCGGAAAGGCACGCGGATTCGCAAGACCCGCAATTAGGCAGACGCGCGGCGGAGGAAGAGAAAAAAAGAAGGGAAAGAGCGGAAGAAGAGCGTCATGCCGAGGAAGCTGCGGAGGGGCATGAAGCGCATGAGGATGGAAGCGGCTCGGGGGCGCACGGCGCGAAAAATAAGAAGGGGAAGAAGGATAAAGAGGCAGGAGAAAATAAAGAAGCGGTAACGGATGCCGCTTTTGTAGCCGCGGCTGCCACGACCGAAGCAGTCGATGACGCGGCGGAATATTTGCGTAACAGAGGAAAGAATATAAAACGCACGGTCAAGTCGGAAACGACCCCTGACGGCGGAACTAAGCCTGTATTCTCGCAATTTCACTATAAAACGCCCGAAGACGAGGCGAAAATGAAGAGTGCGGCTGAGGGTCTCGGAAGGCGGATTCAGACAAGTCGCAAAAAGGGCAGCGCGCTTCAATTTGACGCGCAGACGGACCCCAACGCGGCTAGGAGATTCCAGGCGAGGAAAAATAAGGGCAAGGGCAGTGCACTTGATTTCACGGCTGATGGACAACCTAATGGTGTAGGGGCGGCGGCGGGTGCACAGCCCGCGAAGGGCAAAGGCGGCAAATTCAAGGGTGGAGACCTCGTTGAATCGGTGCTGCTCGGCGCGATTGCTACGAGTGAAAGCGGCGGCGACGAGGATAACCCCAGAATCATGACGAAGACTGCCTCGGCGGGTGCAGCAGGGCGCAGAACGTACAAGGCGGCGGGGAATTTCGCCACGCGGTATGCGATGTACAGGAAAGAAATGGGGCAAATCAGGACAGAGCGCATGGTTTTGATGGCTAAGCGCAATGAAGCGATGAAGAATTTACGACAGCGTTTCGCAAGGGGGGAAGTAACACAACATGCATTTAATGTAAGAATGCAATCCATTACAACTAACTTCATGACCGATATGAAAAAGCTGCAAACTAGGGCTTTAAAAATGCGGCTCCAGATGGGGAAACACGCGCTGCCAATGTTAGGCGGCGGAGTGGCGTTTTTCTCCAGCCTTAAGCCGACCAATCAGGGGAATTTTTCGTACAGCGCCGACAATCCGGGCGCAAAAGAGCAGACGCAGCAGAAGCAAAATGCGGTAATGCGGGTGTATCACGGGTATAACACCGTTTCGTCAATAGCGCACATCGCTCCCAAGGGGATACAGACGATGCGCAAATTGAAAATAGGCGTGAATATGTTCCGCCCGAAGAACGTTGCGGGTACCATAAAAACCATGGCGAATCTGGGCAGAATGCTTATGGCGGGGGCGGGACCCGCGGGCATACCTTTGGCGTTGATGAACGCGTTCAAAAACATGATGGCGCAAATGGCACGTGGAGCGCGTGCGGCGGGCAGGAGCATGATGAGCTCGTTAAAGAATCTCTCGCCTATGAAGGGCTTAATGAAGATAGCAACCGCCGGGGTATTAGTCATAACGTTATTTGCAGGGAGCCTGTTTGGCGCTTCGGGCGGCGACGATGGCTCGCAAATGCCGCTGACTCCGTGGGCGTTAGCGATTGCCGCCGCGTCGATGGTGTTTAGCTTTGCCGCCTCTGCGGTCGTCGTAGACATAACGAGCGATGAAGGACCTCCTGAAATTGATGTGATAGAAACAGCTCGCGAAATTATGGACGAATACATGCGCGGAAAAGAAGAGCATAATGAGGACAAAAAAACGACGATGAGCAACCTTAAAAATAAAGAAGAAACATTGACCGATGCTGATTATAACTCCGCGGCCGGCAGTACAAATCAGATGAAACGTGATATCTTGGAGTTGATTCCAGCTTGTAATGAAGGTAATTATAGTTTGTTGGAGTACTTAAAACCTTATATCAATGATGATGATTATCATGCAAAGCACCTGAATGTTGCAGCGGATTATAGCAGCTGCGGTGATGTTTACCACATAATATCGTCGCCGTTTGCACACCCGCAGACACAGGATGTACTCGACAAAATTAGAGAAGAAGTTAAGCGAATAAAAGGCGAAAGAGAAGCCATGGAAAAAGGGCTGAATATGATAAGAGACCACGTACAGGAGATTTTTGATGACGCAGATGATTATCGATCTCATACTACGTCTACCGAAAGAGGCGAAACGGATCCAGAAACAGGTCAATGGAACGGTAGCGGGATTTATGATACAATTGCATACGAACCTATATTTGAATATTACGGAGACGTTTCGTTATGGGATTCGCTGGACGTCATTGTAGCCGCGGCTTTTATGAACCACACTAAAAAAGGGTTGCCGCAATATAATTGGAATACGCTGTTTGGTTGGATGTTTCCTGATTCGACGATTAAGGACGATATAGAGAACATAATTAAAGGTACAAAAATTGACATATTGAATAGAGATATAGATAGCAGAGCAATCTATTATGATTGTGGGGTGGACAGTCTTACCAATGGTAAAGGGAAAGAAGCTTATACATTCGAGAATGTGTCCCAACGTATTGAGGGTGATGAGGACAACGGTAGTTATATGGAATATAATAAGGTATATTTGATTTATGTACGCTCAATGGAGGACACGAGGTCAGAGGTTAGAAGTATGAGGCTACGCAGTGAGTATGATATGAAGGTGGAAACAGGAGTGTGGGATCCGGAGGAGCACACCAAAGCTGTGTATGAGGATGAAGCGATTATAGCGAACAAACCGATGATGCGCTCTTACCCGCCGAGAGATAAGAACGGCACGGAAATACAGTATATAATTACGGCTGACGATTTAGCTAGGGGAGTGCCTGCGGACGGAGAGTATTATTATATATCGTATGAGCAAACAATAGGCGGCAGAACGTTCACAAAGAAGTTGAGAGTGAAGGAAGGGGATAAAGTGCTGTGGCCCGAGGCGGAAGCCGCCGGACTGGTTACAATGACAGACTACACGGCAAAGAATTACCCAAACACATTCTTCAACCCCGAGAAATTCATAACAGACATAAACGGTATTAAACTTAGAAATCCGCTCACCGGCGATTATTTGACAGATCGGGATGCTGCCCACAGGCGGGCGACGGATGAGGTGGACCAATACATAATAACCGACTTGCCTGCGGTGGACCCTAATGATAAAACATTTGAATTTGGCGAAGACGGAAATGTAAGCAAGATGAATATGAAGTCGACATCCAGCAGATATTCGGGGTATTATGAAAATGACCTGCGGTCCGCAGTGTACACGAAATCATCGGATTTGGTATATCATTGGCCGTTGTTGGGCAAATGGGAGTATACTTTCCCGATAGAAGGAGGATATGTGGGAATCCCTAGCGGCGTAAACACATCATTGATACCGCCGGGGATGACAGGTACGCCTAACGGTGAACGTATAAGCCTGTTTGATTTCGTATGGCCTGTTGCGAATGTTAGTGAATTATCATCTGTTTACACTTGGAAGCGTAGTATCAAAGTTTTGAATGTGTGGCAGCATAACGCTCATAAAGGTATAGACATACCTGTTTCTCGTGGCTCCCAAATTTTTGCGGCGGCAGATGGTGAGGTTGTAACGGTTGTGAACAATAAACCCAAACACGCAGTATCAGGCGGTGGTTATGGAAATTACATCATAATTAAACATCGGCTGAGTGATGGAGGGACCTATTACACCCTATATGCTCATTGTGAGGAGGTTGTAGCAAGAGTCGGGCAGCAGGTAGTAAGTAGACAAGTAATTGCTATCTCAGGCGATTCAGGCAACAGTGGCGGTGCACATTTGCATTTTGAGATTCAAAAAGGTGGAGCTTCTTACACTTACAATTTTGCCAACACGGTGGATCCTCTGACATACTTCAACATTACTGAAGGGGACTTAGCTATATATCGGAACTCGAGATACAACGGTCAGGAACCGCCGCATGATAATTCAGCCTTAGAATCGCTGTAATATGTTATGGTAACCGGCGAGAATAGTAACTAATTTTAGGAAAAGAGTGATGAAAATGACAAAGTTCAGGAAAATGGGTATCTGTGTTTTCATGATGGCTGTGCTGTTTTGCGGCAATGTCAAGGCTGCGGGCGGTGATTTGTTGATATACGCGCCGCCGCCAAGTGATTTCACGGACTATATTCTTTTTACAATATCTAATACAACGGGCTACACCAGGACCGAAACCCTCAAGCCGGCTACGATGTTTACGTCTCAATTATACGGACTGGAGGTCGGGGAGTATTATATTAGTGCGGCTATTACCAATCCTAAAGAACCGGATAATTTTGAGGATTACGAAAACGAGAAATACAGACTTCATTACAATACTTCTTTCAGAGTGCGTGAAGGTCAGGCGGAAGGCTTTGAGATTGCAGTGGTATCGATAACCGCCGAAGTCACGCCCACTCCTTTCCCTGTAATCACCGATTTCGCCACGCCGGGAGAGAGCGCTGTCATTGAAGTACCCGCGACGAGCGGGGGTGATGTGCCGCCTGTAGTGGGGAATCCCGAGGTGAGCAGCGACCCGTTGGCAACGCCACGACCTACGCTATCGCCTACGCCCGTTCCGCTGGAGGACCGTCCCACGATAGGCGGGATGGTTTGGCTGATAGTCAAGAGAAGCTGGTTCACGATGACTCTCGCGGCAATTGCCGGCTTGCTGTGGGCGGGCTATAAATTAAGACAGTCGATCTATAAAGATTAATTCTGGCTCACAAGGGGCACCAAGGTTCCCCTTGTGATATCCCCTCCGCAATTTTCCGCGCTCCGAGGATAAATCCTCTCACCGCGCGAAAAATTAGCGGTATCGCTGCGGCGAAATGAATTCGCCTTCGCGATGGGATTTTAACGAAAACCTCATGCAGGATAGTTTGTTTTTAGCCTGAACAGGCGGTTCATACAGGAGCCGTCTGTTTTGGTGTTAATAGCCTTCTTATGTTTATAAGCGGGGATATCTTAACGCCTCGTTTATATTGCCGTATAGCATTTTTCTTTTAAGAATTGTTTGATTTTTCCGCTGTCCTTGCCCTCATAATAGGCAATCAATAAGCTCTTGTATTCGTCCGTCAGGTCAGCCGGCACGGCTATTGTGCCTTTGCCTTGCGCGATTAAATAATGATTCGCAAACACAACGGCAGTTCGCTTGTTTCCGTCGATAAACACCTGCTTTTTCATAACATAAAGCAACAACTCGATTGATTTATCAACGGCATCCCGGTTGCTCCCCAAAATGTCCGACAATTCCTCTTTAACGACAGTCTCAATCGGTAATGGCGGCTGCCAAGACGTCCCGCCAATGGTCACAGGCACGCCGCGAACCTTGCCCGCGTTGTAGTAAAAACCCTCTTCAATCAGCTTGTTTACCTCGCATAAAAGGCTAAAATCCGTAGGGCTGACGATTACGTTTTTATTCAGCGCAAACTCCCAAGCGTGCTTTAAATTGACGATTTTCAAGACGTCCTCCGATGCCATATTATTCACCTTGCCGCCCTCGATAATGCTCTCGGTGTCGGCAAAAGTAGTCGCGACCCCCTCTAAAATAGCCTGTTTATAAATAATATCGACTAAATTACGTTTGGCAAAATCAATATTGAGGGCAATTTTGTCGTTTAGCGGCTCCTCGGTGTAATTACACTCCTTTAATTGTTTCGCAATTTTTTTGATTTGTTTTTTCAATTCTTTCGTCTTAAGCGAGTTGTTAAGAACCAAATTATACAAATCATCAGAATATTCGCCGATGTATTTCGAGTGCTTCGCGCCGTCTTCCCTAAAATTGACATAAAGATATTTATTGGCGTCTTTTTCGCGGATTTCAGGAGCGCCGTAAATAAGGGAGCCTAATTTGTGCTCTAACAATTGTTTTTCCTTTAACAGCGCTAAAATTTCGGTATTCATAGCCAGCCTCCGATGTGGAACTTTTTAATCCAAATAGATTGATTTTGTTCCACATATTTATTATGCCACAAAATTAAGATGATGTCAACCCCTTGAGGTTTACGCGGCGGGTTTCGGGGAATACTTTCTACCGAGGTGTTTTTTGATGCGGAAATTCAGCTGTAGGACGGATATTGCAAGCGAAAATCGCGATATTTACCGCGAAACGAACGGGAATGACGCGGAGGGCGTCGAGGCTCAGGAGCTGCGTGACGGAGAGGTTGTTGTCACGCGTGTGCGGGTGACGAACGCGCAGGGAGCGTCGGCGTTGGGCAAGCCGATTGGCAACTATATCACGATTGACATCCCGCAAAACGCGCCTGATCGTTCCAAAAACATAGCCGAATGCGCGGATATAGTCAAGCGGGAGCTGCGCGAGCTGACCAAACTTATCGAGCTGCAGGAAGGCGAGCTTGTGATGGTGGTGGGGCTGGGCAACTGGGACATAACCCCGGACAGTTTAGGTCCTAAGGTCGCGCAGAATGTGGAGGTGACGCGGCACTTGTTCAGCCTCGTCCCGGAGCATTTGAGGGACGGAATCCGCCCTGTTTGCGCGCTAACGCCGGGGGTGCTGGGCACTACGGGCATCGAAACCGCCGAAATAATCAAGGGGGTGGCGGAGCATGTGAAGCCGCGCATGTTGATAGCGATTGACGCGCTTGCCTCGCGCAAAATGCAGCGGGTGAGCAGCACGATTCAGCTTTCGGACACAGGAATAAACCCGGGGGCGGGCATCGGCAACGAGCGGAACATGATTTCGCGCGAAACTTTGGGGATTCCGGTGGTGGCGATTGGCGTGCCGACGGTTGTTGACGCGGCGACGCTTGCCAATGACGTGCTGGATTTGGTGGGCGACGGGCGGGAGCAGGAGGAGCGGTATAATCTGATAGAATCCGTGCTAACGCCGACCCTCATGGGCAATTGCTTCGTCACGCCCAAGGAGATTGACATGGTGATTGACGACGTCGCCGAAATAATCTACACCGGCATGAACTACGCCCTGCACCGCGACGATGTGTGGGGCAGCCATTAGAACGCTATTTACGCGCCTTTTCGGTTCTAATAATCGTCGGGCGATTTTTTAGACATAGGCGGGTGAGGCTCTCTCACATCCGTCCTATCCATTAGATAATCGAGACTTGTCTTATAAAAATTCGCGAAAAGGATGAGGTTAGGGGTCGTTGGGATAGCATGCCCCGTCTCATATTTCGACAGCACTCCATTGTCAATGTTTATTCTCATTTGTAGCTGTAATTGCGTCCAATCTCTCGTTACCCGCAACAATTTTATATGATTTATATATTTCGTATCGTCAGGCGAATTTTCAGGCATAGGCGGATAAGGTTCTCTTACGTCCGTTCTATCCATCAAATAATCAAGGCTTGTTTTGTAAAAATCCGCTAGAATAATGAGGTTAGGTGGCGTCGGGATATATTCCCCCGTCTCATATTTCGAAAGAACACCTTTATCAATGCCCGTTTTCATTTGTAGCTGTAATTGTGTTAAATTTCGCGTAACTCGTAATAATTTTATATGATTCATACACTTCACCCTTGTTAATGTAATTATATTCTGTTTAGTATTGACAAATTTTATAATTTATAATATAATTTAAATGTTAATATTAGAATTACACCAAAATAGAGATTAAAAAAGGAGAATGACGTTTTATGCTGGATTTTTGTTTTGATTGTGTAAACGCGTACTTTCAAGGAAAATTGAGAAGGGAAGACGTAGGGCTGTCAGAGGATTTAGTTTTATGCGAGGATTGTAACCAAATGAAACATGTTGTGGTTATGATTCATGATGTGCTAAAACTCGATTAAACGCGGGCGAAATTTGATGTTGACAAATGGCGGATTTTGTGTTATGCTTGCTTTATGGGGGAGCGGTGAAAGGGAGTGTTAGAACATGGAAAATTCGTTCGGGCAGTACAGTGACATGGACATTTCGGCGCTTGTCGAGGGCATGAGCGCGGGTGTTTTGGACTACACGTTTGACGACCTCAAGGAAGTGCACACGGAGCTGGTCAACCGTCGGATGAGCTCGCGGTATATGGGAATCGTGAGCGGGCTGATGCGCGACATGATTGAGCAGGGGAAGGTGGAGGACAAGCCGATTGCGAATAATTCTGCGGAGGAGAAAACCGCGCCTTTGTTGCAATCCGCGACTTTGCAGTCCGCAACTTTGCAGCCCACAACTTCGCAGTCCGCGCCGACGTCTGCGCCGACGTCTGCGCCGCTTGTAACTGCGGCGACAATATCCCCTAAACTAGTGGAAAGCGCGCCTAAAGTCACTCCCGTGCAGTTGGGCGAGGAAAGTGTGGCGGTTGCGGTGAAACCTTTTGCGGCGGTCAAGCATTCGGACGTATCGCAAAGCACGGTCCCGAAAAGCGACGTGTCACAAGGTGGAGGCGTAATTTCCCAAACGCCTGTTTCCCAAATGCCTAAGACGATTCCGCCCGTCGGGGTGCCGTCGGTATCAGCGGTGCGCGGCAGTTTTCCGTCTGCGCCGACAAAGAGGAGCGCATTGGAATCCGATAACGAAAGCGGCTATTCAACGCTTGAATTCTTAGTAGGATTTTATAAAGTGCTTGCGTGGCTGCTGGTCGGGGTGACGCTGGGCGTGTACGCGTACGTGTCGATAGAATATTTGGCGTCCGACATAATTTACGTGTTGTACGCGGGCGGGGCGGCGATTGTGGTTTCTATGCTCATGTTGTTGATATGCTTCGCGGCGTCGGAAAATGTAAAATGGAAGCTGAATGTAGATAAAGCCCTGAACAAAATGGGGTTTTAGCGGGAAATAACAATGAAATAGCGGATATAGAAAAGAAAGTTTTGAGTTAAATTGCAAAACTTTCTTTATTTATGCTTATAAGGAGCGAAAATCCTCATAAAAACGCTTGACTTTTGGGCGAAAATGTGTTAAAATTAAATTATAGAAAAGGTAAAATATGTATATTTTCACTTGACTTTTTAGGGAGGATGTGATAATATGGGTACATTAGATATAGGAATGGTTGGAGCCGACGCAAAGGAAGCAATAAGAGGACTTTTGGCGCGGTTTTCCTCTAAGAGAAAGCTTGAAAGGGGTAAAAAAGTGGACGATGTTATGGAAAAGGTTGGTGAGCTTGATTACGATCACAAGCTGGTCATTGCAAAGGATGGTCTTCGTGAACACATATCAGCTTCCAGTTCTACGTGTTTCAGCTATGTTAGAAAGTTGGGCAGACCGGAGGATGAAAGCCATCCGATACTGAAAATATGGGCAGACAAAATTCATCCTATGGAAGATCTGGCTTTTAAATGCAAAACAATTGAACAAGTGGATGCAATGCGTACACAACTAATTGCATATGGAAAAGAGGCGCAGGACATTTATAAAAAAGAGTTGCAAACGCTTGGAGGACCGTCGAGATAAAAATTCACATCTAAATTTTCCCATCAAGGGAGAGTGGAAAATATGAACGAAAAATTCAATGATTATACAGATGCGTTTACTTCTGAAGATGTTAAATCCGCAATTGGAACTCACTTTAAGATATTGACGAAGGATAAAACTTTTTCGGAACAGCCTCGTGTTGTTATTTTCATGGGAGGATTACCGGGCGCGGGAAAAAGCAATGCCATTGAAGATATAAAAGGGGAATATAAGAAAAATATTATTTCAGTGGATATTGATGAATATA
>JAISFC010000006.1 GCA_031263785.1 Clostridiales bacterium
CTGGTTGACGAGGGCGTTTTGGATAAAATAACCGCCGAATGCGGCGTGGGTGCTGAAGATTTTGTAATTGAAATAGGACCGGGGGCGGGAGCGCTTACAAACCGTCTGGCTCAAGCGGCAAGGCGGGTAGCGGCTATCGAATTAGACGAGCGTTTTGTTAGAATTTTACGCAAAAACACATGGGAAAACGTGGAAATTATCCACGGCGATATCATGAAATTTGATTTGGAAGGCTTGGTCGCGCGCCAATTAAACGAATGCCCGCAAACGAGCCGGGCTTTTATCATAGCGAATTTGCCGTATTATATAACAACGCCCATAATTGCGCGTGTTTTGGAAAGTGAGCTGCCGATTTATTCCATGACGGTCATGGTTCAGCGCGAGGTGGCGCATCGAATCGCGGCAACGGGAGGAAACAAGGATTATGGCGCGTTCAGCGTACTTTGCCAATACTATTCACGCCCCAAAATTATATGCGAGGCGGCGGCGGCTTGTTTTTTCCCGAAGCCCAAAGTGGATTCGTCCGTGGTACGCATGGATATTTTGGATTCTCCGTCCGTCGACGCACCGCGGGACGCCTTTTTTTGCTTAGTAAGAGCGGGATTTGCTCAACGGCGTAAAACTTTTGTCAATTCCGCGTCCAACGTCCTGAAAATTAAAAAGGATATAATTTGTCAAGCTTTAATCGATATAGGCAAGAGTGAAAATATACGCGCAGAACAGCTAAGTCCCGGCGATTTCTCAAAGTTGGCTAAGCTTATTGACCTCAAAAAAGCTTAAATTTTAAAACAGCGTTTTACATTCATCAAAAAAGGCGTCGCGAGTGTAAAGCGCGTTTATGATTTCCAAAAGCGCGTTCGCGGAAATGCGTACGGGGAGCTTTAGTTTTCGGCATAATTCACGCCGCAAAACAGCGCTATTTTTATTCCCCGCAAGCCCATGCTCGTATAAATCCGCCTTCGTGATTTTTTCCCGCGCGGCAACAGACGATTCCACCGCACATCCCGCATCGGTCAACGCCTTTTCCAAAACGTCCGCGCTCATCCCCTCGACCCCTAGCAGCCCGTCCTTCCCCGCCTGATTCTTGCGCCGCTCCTTGCCCAAAACATCGGGAATATACGCATGTTTCACGCGTGTGCCGCCGTCACTGATAATACTTTTAATGTACCCGCGAATCCTGAACCCCGCACGGTCAGAATCCGTCAGGACAATCAAGCCCCGTTCGCGCGCAAGTCGGCGCAAAAGAACGGCTTTTGCCTTATTGCTATAGATGTCGAACCCGTTAGTTGTGATAATTACGGCGTCCACAACCTGCCGCAATTTTTTTTTATCGTAAATTCCCTCAACTACTATGGCTTCATTTATTTTCAGCATTGTAAATCTCCGTGTACGCGGCTGCTTCATTCGGCGAAGCGTCAATCGCTATATCCTTCCTATAGTGCATATTTTCGAAGTTGATTGCGCCGACGCCTTTATACGCGAGCGCCCGCGCCGACGCCAAATCCGCGCCTTGCGCCACGACACACAGCACACGTCCACCGGAGGTGCGCACAATGCCGCTGCCATCCGTGTCCGCGCCACTTATAAACACGCGGCACCCCTGCGCCTCCGCTGAATCTATGCCGATTATCTCTTTCCCCGTCTCATACTGCTGAGGGTACCCGCCGCTCGCCATAATAACCCCGCAAACCGCCGAGTTTTCCCACTGAATCGCCTGCGTATTGAGCTTGCCGTCGATGACGGCGTCGAAAATATCAACAATATCCGTCTTGAGCCGCGGGAGAATCACCTGAGTCTCGGGGTCGCCGAACCGCGCGTTATACTCGATGACCTTTACGCCGCTTTTAGTGGCAATTAAGCCGAAATACAGCGCCCCGCGGAATTCGCGCCCTTCAGCGTTAAGCGCGCGCATCGTAGGCTCAAATATGCGTTTCATGCAATATTCCTGCATCCCGTCGTCGTATATGCGGCTCGGCGAAAACGCACCCATCCCGCCCGTGTTTAGCCCGCGGTCGTTGTCAAAAACGCGCTTGTGGTCCTGGCTCGATGGCATGGGGCGAATGGTTTTCCCGTCCGTGAACGCCAAAACGGTAATCTCCCGCCCCTCCAAAAATTCCTCGATTACTATGCGGTCGCCCGCGTCGCCGAACGCCTTATCCAGCATAATTTGCCTAAGCGCGTCGCAGCCCTCATCCAAATTTTGCGCGATAATCACGCCCTTGCCCAGCGCAAGCCCCTCCGCCTTTATGACGATGGGGAACGCTGAATTTTGCAAGTATTTTAGCGCGGAATCGTAATTGTCAAAAACCGCGTATTCAGCCGTCGGTATCCTATATTTCTTCATCAGATTTTTCGCGAAAACCTTGCTGCCCTCAATTTCCGCGGCGGATTTTTTAGGACCAAAGGCGCGTATCCCGGCGGCGTTCAACGAATCTATCATGCCTGCCGCCAGCGGATTTTCCGGCGCGACGACGACTAAATCCATCTGCTCACGCACGGCGAATCCAACCACTCCGTCGACATCCGAAGGAGCAATGTCAATTATTTCGGCATGTTTCGCAATACCGCAATTTCCGCGCGTCGAGTACAGCTTCGTCAGCCGCGGACTTTGCGCAATTTTCCACGCAAGCGCGTGTTCGCGCCCCCCGTTCCCAACCAGTAGAATTTTCATCGCCGCTCCATCCCTTCCATATAATTTAGTGCCTAAAATGCCGCACGCCTTCCGTGAAAATCATCGCTATATCAGCGGCATTGCAAGCCTGTATGCTGTCGTCGTCACGGTTCGCGCCCCCCGGCTGAATAATCGCGGTAATTCCCGCCTGTGCAGCCGTTTTTACGCAATCATCAAACGGGAAAAACGCGTCCGACGCCATAACGCTGCCCGCCACCTTGTCGCCGGCGTATTTAATCGCCAGCTCCAGCGCGGTAATTCGGTTCGTCTGCCCCGGACCAATCCCCACCGTAGCGTTGTTTTTCGCAAGCACAATGCCGTTGGACTTCGTATATTTCACAACTTTCCACGCGAACAATAGCTGCTCCATCTCAAGCTCGGTCGGCTTGCGCTTGGTCACAACTTTCGTATCCCGCAGCAAAAGATTATTCGCGTCCTGCACCAGCAAACCGCCCGCCACACGCTTGTAATCCGTTTTGGCAGCGCTTTCTCCGCGGCGGACGTCCAGCTCCAAAATGCGCAGATTCGGCTTACCGGCAAATATTTTAAGCGCGGGCTTCGAATACGACGGCGCGATTATCACTTCTAAGAAAATTTCCGACATCTTTTTCGCGGTTTGCTCGTCCACCTCGCCGTTGACCACCACTATCCCGCCGAAAATGCTGACGGGGTCCGCCTCAAACGCCTTAGAATACGCGTCAAAAACGTTGCCGCCAAAAGCCACGCCGCAGGGATTCGCGTGCTTAACCACAACGCATGCAATGCCCGAATCGCCCGCAAACTCCCGCGCTAAGGAAATCGCCGCGTCGGCATCGTTTATGTTATTGAAGGACAACTCCTTGCCTTGGTGCTGATACGCCGCCGCCAATGTGCCCTCGACGGTAATCGGCTCGCGGTAAAAAGCTGCGCTCTGATGCGGATTTTCTCCATAACGCATGTCCTGCGATTTATCAAAAGTGATGGTTATCGTTTCAGGATATTTTTCACAAATCCCCCCGTTTTCAAGCTGTTCCTGCAGATAATTGGAAATCAGGGCGTCATACCCCGCCGTGTGCGCGAAAACCTTTGCGGAAAGTCGACGCTTCAGCGAATCATCGGCAGACGTAGCATTTTTCAGCTCGTCCAGCACCTTTTCATAGTCAGCCGGGTCGCACACCACATACACATCCTGCCAATTTTTGGCAGCCGCCCGAATAGCGGTGGGACCTCCGATATCAATATTTTCAATCGCTTCCGCGAATTTAACGTCAGGCTTGGAAATTGTCGCGCGAAAAGGATACAAATTTATCGCGACAACGTCAATCGGAGCTATTCCCAACTCCTCGATTTGCCGCATATGTTCCTCATTGTTACGCATTGCCAATATCCCCGCATGAATAGCGGGATGCATCGTCTTGACCCGCCCGTCAAGGCATTCGGGAAATCCCGTAATTTTAGTCACGGAAATCGCGCTTACCCCGCTTTTGTTCAGCTTTTCCAGCGTCCCTCCCGTGGAAATAATCTCGTACCCTAAATCTTCCAGTCCCTTAGCAAAATCCGCCACGCCCGTTTTGTCAGAAACACTGATGAATGCACGTTTTTTTTGCATTTTTCAAATCATCCTTTCAGTTTTATGTAAGATTTTAAAAACATTCACACTTTACGCTAATTACCTCCGCTTAGCTTTTCATCCTCTTCGATGAATTTCCGCACAACCATGGGCAAAATCACCCACTCCGCCTGTTCCATAACCCTCTTTTGCAAAATTTCAGGAGTGTCGCCTTCAAGCACATCCACCTCTTTTTGCGCCAATATCGCGCCGCCATCCACAATTTCATTGACGTAATGCACGGTGGCGCCCGTCTTCCTCACGCCCGCGGCAAGCGCCGCCTCATGCACCTTTAGCCCGTACATCCCCTCGCCGCAAAACAAGGGTATCAGCGACGGATGCACGTTTATTATCCGATTTTTGAACACTTCCAGCACCTCTCCGCGCAAAATGGCGAGGTACCCTGCCAGCACCACCAAACCGATTCCGCGCGTTTTTAACTCCCGCAGAAGTTGGTTTTCGTCAGCGATTATCACAGTTTCAATGCCTGCAGCCTCCGCCCTCTCCAACGCTTTAACCCCGCTTTTATTCGAGATTGTGACGGCGATATATTCTGCCAATCCCGCGTTGATGAGCGCCTGCAAATTTGTCCCGCCCCCGCTGACAAGAACCGCTATTTTTAGCATATTTTCACCCCGCCGTCGCCCTTGGCAACCTCACCCATTATATAGGCGTCATCGCCCAAAATTTCGATTATTTTATCGGGCTTATGCGTCGCAATCACCATCCCGACGCCCATGTTGAAAATACCGAACATGTCCTGCGCGGGAATCTTGCCCAAATCCTCGATTATAGCAAATACAGGGTGTATTTTCAGGGCAGACTTCTCGATTTTTGCGGTCACGCCCTTAGGCAACATTCGCGGAATATTTTCGTAGAATCCGCCCCCCGTAACGTGAGAAATCGCAGAAATATACCCGCTTTTAAGCGCATTCAGCACGGGCTGCACATATATTCGCGTGGGTTCGAGCAACGCCTCGCCAAAAGTCTGACCTAATTCTTCCGAATATTGCTCAAGACGCCGCCGCGCGCTCGCGTCACCGAGCCCGAAAATCTTCCGTATCAGCGAAAAACCATTGCTATGTACGCCGCTTGACGGGATGGCGACCAGCTTGTCGCCGACCTTCACATTTTTAGGCTTCAAAACGTCTTTTTTCTCCGCGATTCCAACGCAAAAGCCCGCCAAATCATACTCTTCCTCAGGGTAAAATCCCGGCATCTCCGCGGTCTCGCCCCCAATTAACGCGCATTTTGCAGCCTCACAGCCCCGCGCCACTCCGCCCACAATTTCGGCGATTTTCTCGGGGTAATTCTTGCCGACCGCCAAATAATCCAGAAAAAACAAAGGGCGAGCGCCGCTGCACAGGACGTCGTTTACGCACATGGCGACGCAATCCTGCCCGATAGTATCGTGCTTATCCATAATAAAAGCGAGCTTGAGCTTCGTCCCCACGCCGTCAGTGCCGCTCACCAAAACAGGCTCTTTTATCGCCTTTTCCGCGGCGTTTAAATCAAATAGCCCGCCGAACCCCCCCAAGCTGCTCATTACGCCGTCAATCGAGGTCCGCGCCACGGAATCCCGCATCAGCTCCACCGCTTTGTACCCCGCTTCAACATTTACACCCGCATTTTTATAGCTCTGCATTTTGAATTTTTTCCTCCACTTCATCCACTTTCGCCGCAAGTTTTTCTTTATACGCAACCAACTGCACCCGCAGCGACTGATTCTCCAGCGCCAAAATCTGGACCGCTAAAATCGCGGCATTTTCCGCTCCGTCCACGGCAACCGCCGCCACCGGAACGCCTGTCGGCATTTGCACCGTCGAAAGCAGCGCATCCAGCCCGCCGAACGCCGCAGACTTAATCGGCACCCCTATCACCGGCAACGACGTATATGCCGCTAAAATTCCCCCTAAATGAGCCGCTTTCCCCGCCGCGGCAATTATCACCCGGACGCCCTTCCGCTCGGCTGAAATCGCAAATTCACGCGCTTTATCGGGCGAGCGGTGCGCCGAAATAACATGGTACTCATGCTCCACGCCAAAATTCCTCAGCATTTCTCCTGCCCGCATAACCACGCCAAAATCAGACTCACTCCCCATAACTATTGCAACGCTCATACGTTCCTCCGTTTCTCACAAGTCTATTTGTAATTATTTTTTACTGCCTTTTCATGCCCACATTTTGTTTACAAACAAATTCTATCATATAATCACAAAAAAATCAAGCGGTTTTTGCACTGACTTTTACATAGGATGCTCGCAATTTTCAGGAATTTCATATTAACACCGTGTTTTCAACTCTCCGTATAGCTTATATGCACGCAAAAAACGGAGCGCCAATAGCTTTGTCATGTGCCTATGCGGCAACATAATCGGCGCGTCCATTTCTCTTTTATTTCATTTATATATTTCTCTAACGGATATAGACTCCCCCACAATGCTTGTCACATGGTTATACGCTTTTTTAGAAACTTCCCAAATTTTGCTGTTTATTCCGTTTGGCAATGTTCCCGATTTTGCATATTTGCCGGCAGGGGCAAGTATATATCCATAAGACGTTGAACTGTTTTCCGTTTTGAATATGCTATCTCGATATGTAAAAGTCGGCATATATTCCGCATTTTCAATTTCCACACGCCCATTTGATTTTACTATATCGAGATTTACCAACATTCCGTACTGTGTTTTGGGGATAGGATTGGACAAATCAATTTGGTCGGCAAAGAAATTCCCCAAACTATAGATACATAGCGTGTCGTCTAGCCATTCAATAGGTTGCACGCAATGCGTATGCCCGCCTACTATAACATCAACGCCGGCGGCTGCCAATTGTTTGGCTATAAATCTTTGGCTGTCTGTTGGCGAGTTTGAATATTCAGCTCCCCAATGCAAGAACATTATAACAACTTCCGCCCCGGCTTCCCTCATCCTTTTCACTTCATTGAGCATAGCTGTCGGCTCGTCAAAACTATCTTGATTGAATTTATGCATTGCATATTTGTCTTTTTCGCCAATCGTGCCTGCAAGCCCGTTATCAAGCGCCGACCAAGCCGACATTCCGATTTTTAAACCGTTTGCTTCGGTTATGTAAAGCTTATCATACTCCTCTTGCGAAATATATGTGCCAAGCGGAGTTAGCCCAGCGCTTTTAATATTTTCTAAATTTTTGACTACGCCCGTCCAACCTTTATCATATGCATGATTATTAGCTGTCGTTATATAGTTAAACCCTAACGATTTTATGGCGTTCAGAATTTCATAAGGCGTGTTAAAATTAGGATAAGACGTTATGTTTTTGTTTTCACCATAGGCGTCTACTAAACCGTCAATGTTACAAACTGCAATGTCACTGTCAATAAGCCCTTGCATTTGAGCTACAAGCGGCGTGAAATCATATGTATTAGATCCGATTTTCGCCGCTCTAAACACCGGACCATGGATTAAAAAATCGCCGACAAATGAGAAGCTAACGCGCCTCTCTTGTGCAGCGACAGATGTATCATCCACTTCTTTCATGACAGCAATCGCCTCGCCGTTGTTTAGGAAGCGGGCATATATAAATCCAAAAAAAGTCGCACTAATCAAACATATTCCTAAGATATATGCAAAAAGTATTTTATAATTAATTCGGTAGCGTTGCTCTTTCATTGGGCGCTTATCCTTTATATTTTATTTTCGCATAGCCTACTTATTCGACTACATCTTGTTTAATTATAATCCAAATTGCTTAAAAAGTCAACTTTATTTTATCCAAATTTGCTTTAATTGACATTAAATATTCTATGCACAACATTAAAATCCGGTCCCGTTTTTTATTTTTCGTTGGCAGACCTTTTTCGTAAAATTCACAATAAATCGGAATTTGTCTGCAATAAAAGCAACACACACCTCATATTCCACGAAGTGTGTGTTATTTGGTGCTATATTAATGTTAATTTAGCGTGCCATTACAGCCAAATCTCGAAGCCGTCGGGTTTACGGGAATATTGGTGCTCAATTGCGGATTCGAGGATGTCGGGGAATGCCCAATGGGTATCCGATAAGTCGGGGAAAAGGGTGAAATGGGCGCGGGGGATGTCCTCTTTGTGGATCCGTCGGTCGAGCATACGGTTCACGATTGTCACCACTTCTGCCCGGGTGGCGTTGTTTTCCGGCTCGAAATTGCCGCCGGGGTAGCCGTTTATCCAGCCTTGCGCCGCCGCCGCCGCGATGTAGCCGCGCGCCCAATGAGTCTCGCTCACGTCCGGGAATCCGTTCTCGTACCCACTCCCCAAATCACCGATTCTCGCGATTATTGCCGTGATTTCCGCCCGCGTGATGTTCTGGTTCGGCTTG
>JAISFC010000077.1 GCA_031263785.1 Clostridiales bacterium
AGTGAGCGCCGCATCTGTGGTGACTGTCAATGCCGCATAGCCGGAACCACTTTTAAGTATATTTGTTCCTACGAGGGTTAAATTTGTTGTCCCTTCGTTTATGAAAAGAGCAGGAAAACCATCCGTTTCAGAAACATCAATGTTCGCATTGTCAAGCGTTATGTTTATCGTAATATCGTCATCAATCGTGATGTAATTAGCTGTTGACGTACCCGTAATGACGTAGTCATATCCGCCTGTCAACAAGATTTCGTTTTCTGCATATGTAAACCCATCTGCTGCCTGGTTTACGGTGCCGACATTTATGGTAACAACGCCCGCCGCCTGCGCAATTTCATGTGCAAACGGACCGAAACCGACCGGGGACGTATAGGTCCCCCCCCCCCCCGAAATAGGGAAAAAGGACGCGAATCCCGCCATTAACGCCATCACCGTAATTACCGATAAAAGCTTCTTACTTTTTGTAAACATAACACTCAACCTACCTTTCTGCCCCACGCGTCAGCTCTAGTCCGCGCATAAGGACTTATCTGCCTGACATGCTATCACACTATCAAATAAATTGCAATACTTTTTTGTATTTGTAACACAATCTTAATATTTCTGTAACATTTCTGTAATATTTCTGTAACATTTCAGAATGTCAAATAACACATCAACTCCGCGCGTTTTAGTGATTTTTGGAATTTATTCCCATCCAAAATCGACACTTTTTGCAACTTTATTTACTAAGACGCTTTGAGCAAGAAAACCATTATCCGCACCCGCTTAAACAAAATTCCCCCAAAAGACAAAAAAAGAAGACAAAATCCGCATTATATCACAGATTTCGTCTTCTCGCCGGGGCAGACGGCATTTTCCGCCTCCCCCGACAGTCCCCTTAAATACTATGCACCCGTACGGGATTAATTCATAATGAGGAAATGTCAATCATTTTCTAAATTCGTCTCTGCTGTATATCAAGTCTTTACTCGCGTTTTTAAGCGCGGCGCGTACGGTACCCGTCACCATTTTTTTGTAGTTTTCCATAAATTCGTCCGCGTTGAAGGACGGCTCTGAAGCTTCAGCCAGAAATTCTTCTACGCCGCCAGCGACATCATGGGTGAAATTAGGACCTCTTTTTTCGGCTGAAAAAATGAGAGCCGCCAATTTTACCGAATATTTGTGGGCGCTTAAAGATGAGGTCCAACGCCCTTCTTGCTGCAATGCCGCCGCCGCTTCGTATATGTATGAGGGCAATGTCAACTCCAGCGCGTCTGCATCAAGGGTGCTTAATGAATCCGTCAATATCGCAGTGATGGTGGTTCTGGCGGCTTCAAACGGCGACGGAACGGCTTCTTCAGCCTGTTGGGGCGTATCGAGCAACGCTTCATCCTCCGACGTATCAATGTTGATTTTACTAAGATTAATCGGCTTGCCGCTTGCTTTGGAGGTGAGATATGCCTCGACGATTCTTTCCTCTTTTTCCGTGATTATTTCCGTCAGAGTCTCCTTTTCGTGCCGGGTTTTGGCTGCGTCCCACGCGCGGTAGTGCTCCTCCAGCAGACGCGGACCGCTTTCCCGCAGCATTGCGTTCACGTCTTTTATCCTGATCATCCATCTGTACTTTTTGACGAATTCCATTATCGGTTTGCTCAATAATCCTATCGAGGTAGCGCCAAAAATGGCGGTTATTTCGGCTACCGCGGCATTTTGGAACATCTGTGAGCTGAATATCAGCGCAAAAAAGCCGAAACCAGCGCCGGTAAACAGCCTGTAATTGTACCCGTCCGCGGGGTTTTGATACGAGAGACTGTTGTGTAAATCGTCCCTTTCCTCTTTGTCTACCGGTATGTTCCGCCAAGCAGTGGGCGACATATCGGGCGAGAAATTTCTTTTTATGCGAGTCCATAGCCCGAGCCGAGGCATTTCGATTTCCGGCAAACCGCCGCGCCTAAAGGATTCCGCGATTTTTTTTAAATCTTTTTCATTTTCAGAGTTATTTGATTGAGTTTTTTTCATATTTTCCCCCTATAAATCTATATTCACCGCGATTGTTTTTTATATTAACCCTTTATTATTGTCTCCCGGCGCGATGTTTTGCGAGTTGCTATTTTGATTTTTAATCAATCTGAGCTTATTTCGCGAGTTTTGTTCGTCGCCCGCCGCCAACGCCTTTTCAATCACCTCCGGCATGTGACCGCGGATAATGGCGCTGTGACCTTTATCCTGCAAGCCCATCATGAGGTCAATTTGGTCTTTGGTGTAGCTTTTAATTTTATCGCACACGGCAATTACCGCCGTGTTAAGGTCGTTTTCGGGCAAGTTGGAATATGGGGCGTGTTCTTCAAAAAACAACGAGTTGGCGACAGCTGCCGTCATATAATTGCGCCACGAGAGTACAGTGACGTTTTCGGGGTCCGCCCCTACGTAGTCAATAGAATCAATTATGTCGGGGTTCCCTGTGTTATGACCATATTCCGATAAATCCGCCGCGCCGGGAGGGACAAACAGTAAATCCATGTGCGCCACCGCGTTGCGAATCTCTTTGCTTACTATTTTGACAAGCTCGGGAGGCTTTTTGTGTTCGGACTCGTGGATGGAAAATTGCTCTGTTACCATCGACAAAGTCATGCGGACCAGCTGACCCAAAACGTAGCAGCGCTCATCTTCACCTAACGAATCGAGCTTAGGTATGAATCGGTCTATATTTTCCTGCGCCAGATGTTTTGTCAGCGTAAGGCACTCATCCGCGTATTTAACGCCCAAGTTTTTTATAAGCTTTTTTGTTTCGTTCATATCAAAAGTAAGGGCAATTTGCTTGCCGTCGAGGGTATCAGCGGTTACTACGGCAACGTTTGGTTGATTTTGAACCTTATTCTTCATATCGGAAATACGGTCGTATACGTATTGGTCTATCATGTTTTTTGCGGCATATTTAGCGGCGAAAACAGAACACGGCATAAAATATTTGTGTCCGGTGAAGGAGCCCGCGAGGTTGGCAAGCATGGCTCTTAATTCGGGGCGAATGCGGTTGTATGAAAAATTTTCTAAGAGGGTGCGTATCACAAATGGGTAGGATTGCTGCGCGATTAACGCGATGTCGGCGTCCGCGCCGGAGATATTTTGCATCGTTTGCATCATCAAATTTATATCTTTAGAGCTTTCCGTTTTGTAATTTTCAATGGTTTTTTTTACCGAGTGATGAAACAGTTCTTCGACCACATCGGAAGACTTGTAAGGAAACTTTTTACCTAAATGGTTTTCCGCGCTGACGGCAAGGAGGTATAAAAAAGATGTAGTCGCAAGCAAATCGTTGCGGAAAGGCGCACTCTGATGCCCGTCCAATTGCTCGAAACAGTGAAGAATGAGTTCAAGTTTATCTGAATCACTAAAATTAACGCCAAGCTTGTTTAAAATGCGCGTCATGTGTTCGTGTGCAAAATTGTAAAGCGTTGAGTCTACTTCTGATAGACGCATGAGAATGCTCCCCCTCTGGATTTTTAGTATAATATAGTATTCCTGTAATTATCGTGTCATTTCCTTGCTATGAGTGGTGTGGAAGCCCGTCATTATCTGCTGATTGAACGGTTTTTTATGGGCGCAAAGGCTCCCGCGAAGCTTCCTCGACGTGGGGTCCTTCAAACCGTTGGAAAGGTCGTCTTTTAAAGCGGGATGTTCCGTATCAGACGGCGGTTTGACGCTAATGGTCTTTATATTGAAGTTTCGTTTTATCGCTATGGTTTCCAAATGCTGCGCAAAAATGTTTTCCGCGTCAATGATTTTCAGCAATATGCCGTTGATTTCTTCGGCAAGAGGCAGATTCTTCCCAAACAGCTCT
This sequence comes from Clostridiales bacterium, assembly GCA_031263785.1. GTDB lineage: Bacteria > Bacillota > Clostridia > Monoglobales > WRBX01 > JAISFC01. Next base: position 3,821 of record JAISFC010000077.1, read on the forward strand.
TCGGTGGTCTCTTTTAGGACCGTATCGGCAATTACCTTCGGGTCGTTCGGGTCAATTTGGTGATGAAGAAATATTTGCTGAAGCAGGCTGACATATGCCGCGCCGAACACCTCCGTCGCGTTTTTTGCGGGCGGAGCGTCCACCCCATCGGGGAATATCTTGTTCAACGCGTATTTGGTCGCCACGCGGGTGTAAGGGGTCCAATCAAGCGGAGGTGAATATTGCTCGATTAATCTCTCGAGATTTTCTATGTCTTTTTTCGTGCGCCCGGACGAGTAACGGTGCATGGATTCCTGCCTTTTGGAATATTCGTGCAGGTTTAGTATGTATTCGTTGCGGACGTCGCAGCTTTCTTTTATATTGAGGAATTCCAAGCGCGCGTGCATTTCGTCAATGCTATCGGTGTAGCTGGAATGTATGGCTTGTATGATTGCGCGCCTTTCTACCGAAAAATGCCACGCCTGGCTCAACTGAGCGTTGCTGATATTGGCGTCTTTTATAAGTAGATAAAATTTTTGAAGGGCGGATATATATAATCTGTAGCTCTCGTTATAGCTCGTTGCGGTCAGTGTTTGGTGCAATTGCTCGCTCAATACGTCAAAATTAATGCCGGGCTCGTTCATAGCTTGAATTATTTGTGTTATTTCCATAATCTTACTCATACATTGCACTCCTCAATATGCGCATACCTACCCCTTTTTAACAGCATCATTATATCATAAAAAAGACATATTGTCAAGAAAAACTTTTTTAAGCAACAATATACGGTGTTAAAAGTCAATAGATAGGTAACACTTTTGAAAAAAAGCTCCGCATGACATGAAGCCCTGCAAAATCACGCAACCATAATTACCTGTTTTTTCTCATATTTCCGCAACATTTCCA
>JAISFC010000032.1 GCA_031263785.1 Clostridiales bacterium
GGTGGTGGCGGTGCAAGCGGAGATATCACAATAACCGGCGGTACGGTAACCGCGACCGGCAATTGGGAGGGAGCAGGAATCGGTAGTGGCGCAGGTTCCCCTGACAGCGACGGCACAATAACGATAAGCGGTGGTGCAGTAACCGCAAACGGCGACAGAACCGCCGCGGGCATTGGCGGTGGCGGCGGTACAAATGGTAACATAGTCATAATAACCGGGGGTACGGTACGTGCAATCAGCGGCAATAGCGCCGGCGCGGGAATCGGCGGGAGCGATATGTATTCCTACACCGGTACTACCACAATCGACGGCGGTAGCGTCTACGTAAGCAATTTTAAGGGTCCACAGCCGAAAAATAGTAATTCGGACAATGTATATTTCAATACGCTCACAGTTAGCGACCCGGGGATTGAATTCCTGAAATTCAGCGGCGGAACGTATGGCGCGAACACATTCGTGGACAACACGGAGTTGACCACGGGTCAGTATGGCATCCACGATGTTTTAACTGATGAAGACGGTGTTTTATACTTATGGCTTCCGAGCAGCGGCAGTGAAATCGTATCGCTCACTGCATTTGATAATACATATTCGGCAACTTATACGCGCGCCGCGAATAACAACAACACGGCAACTCTGGCGGGCGCATATATTCACTCCATTATCGCAACGGGCGAAAATGCGAATAACACGGCTTATATCAACTGGAACGGCGACACATTAGAAATTTTGCAGGACGGTACATACACCCTCTCCCTTCGCGAGGGTGTGCTTTGCACATTCAAAGATATTATCAAAATCTCGGCATATGTCACGGCAAACATTACGCTTGACGGCGTGAAAATAGAGGGGGCAGGCAATGCGGGATTAATCATCGACGAAGGCGCAACGGCAAATTTGACGCTTTTAGGCGAAAACTCCCTCACAAGCTACAACGGTAACCCGGGACTTCAAGTTATTGAAAACTCAACGCTTACCATAGGCGGTACAGGGAGCCTTGAAGCCGTCAGCGGCAATGGCGGCGGTGCGGGTATTGGTAGCAAATATCATGAACTCCTTGGTACAATAATTATAAATAGCGGAACAATAACGGCAATCGGCAGTACTACAGGCGCGGGAATCGGTGGCGGCAACAGCGACCTGGTCGATGAAATCATAATAAACGGCGGAACGGTAAACGCAATCGGCGGAGATTTCGGCGCGGGAATTGGCGGGGGCTATGGTGAATGGGTTGGTAAAATCACCATAAACGGAGGCACGGTGACAGCACAAGGCGGCGCAGGCGGAGCGGGAATCGGCAGCGGTACGGGCTATAGTGACATCGCCGGAGAAATCGAAATAACCGGCGGGGAGGTAACTGCAACCGGAGGTACAAGTGGCGCGGGAATTGGTGGCGGTGCGAGTAGCGAAGGCGGAACAATAGCCATAAGCGGCGGGACAATAACGGCGACGGGCGACTCAGCCTCAGACAGCTCGGCAATAGGCGGCGGATATACCTATCCAGCTACAGGAACGGTGACAATCGACGGCGGGAGTGTTAAGGTCAATAATTTCCTCGGTCCACAGCCTAAAAATAGCGGGCTTGACAACGTATATCTAAACACTCTGACCCTCGACGACCCGTCGGCGGCGAATGCGCGCGTGACAAAGCTTACCACGGCGGAGGTTGTGGGTTCTGCGTCGGCTGGTCCTGCATCTTCTATCATGGCGGGCGAGTACGGGACAGATGGCGTTTACACCGATGAATCGGGCATTTTATACGCGTGGCTCCCCGACAGCGCGACTGCGGAGGAAGAACTAACCGTGAAGGCGGGCGGAAAAACATATACAAGCGCGTACATCCGCGCGGCTGACAATAATAACGCGAGCACTCTCGCGAAAATCGCGGGAGTCGAAGATGTGAAGGTACTTCTCACTCCCGACTCAACTTCCAAAAACGCGGGCTATGACGGACATATCGATGTGTCCTTCGACGATGCAACGAGTTATGACGCGTATGCGCTTGCAATTCCCATGCTTTTCGACAAAAATACTATAGAAATAACCAATCTTGAAACGGTTGATTTTGTGGCGAAGGGTCTTACCGGTCTGCTTGTAAATGGTACCTTCCTAAGCGGCGCGCGTGATTACGACTCGTCCAGCGAGGTCTTGAGCGTGATTAATTCGGAAGGAAAATTCCTCTTGAGTTGGACGGTCGAGGAAGATATTCCGCTTGTTCCGCACACTTTAACCGATGACGTGTATTTTACAATCCACTACAGAGTAAAAGAAAATGTGCCTACCAGCGCGAGTTTCGCGATTGGCGAGTACAATGATACGAACGGAATCACCGGCGACCAAATCTTCGGCATCGACGGGCGGGGAATCCTGAGCAGTAATCAAGACGATTTCGGCGCGTATCTGTTAGTCGAAGGCGAATACGGCATTTTGACGCAGGATTACATAAGCGTGACGGTTGAGGACATGCCTCCCGTCACGATTAGCGGCGACGTAAATAGCATAAGTTTGCGGGGGCGAGCTATGCTCACGGGCAAGCAACGGACGCCTATTTCTGCAATTGGCTACACCCCGAATCTAAGCAAAATCGACGCGGGAATTAGAGTAGAGATGTATGAGGTTGACGACGTCGGCGACATCGTGAAACAAGTCGGAAGCGTGGCGTACACGCAAGAAATGAACATGACGGCGGCAATCGGCGACCCGACTTCGACGTTATACAATTACACGCTAAACATTCCAAGAACAGTGGCGAATGACCTGAAAATCAGCGACCCCACCGGCTCCAGTCCGAAATACATGCTCCGATTCTCGCGATTCGGCGACAACGGCGGAAGTGTGGTGGGGACAGTTCGTGAAGAAAGCTATCTCTGGGCGGACATCTACCTCGACGGAACGGCTGTAAACACGGGGACAATCGACGAATCCACACCTCTGACTGTCGGCGACACGGCATATTTATACGCAGGTGCGTTCTACCTCGCAGACGCCGACAAATTCGCCTTAACAGCGTCGGATTTAAACACAATCAAAGGACAGGTCGGCAACGCTGACATAACGGGCGTCACAACAATTTACAATATTAATGAATACCTCGGCGTCGACGCCGCGGATTATACTACGGTTTTACGCTATGTCGGGCAGAAAAAACTTCAAACGCTTCCGTTGGCGGTTACTAATTAGGAATTATAAATAATCATACACAAAATGAACGGCGTGAAAAAATTCGCGCCGTTTTTGTGTGAACAAGTCTGCAGTTGCAATCCGTTTGCGGTGAATACTTCTAGGGTTTGCCGTCGAGGGCGTCATAAAAGGCGCTGTGTTTATCCAGCTCGCTGGTAACGTATTCCCAGCCGAATTTTTCGATTATTGTCTGTTCTTCGGAGAATAAATCCGCTCCCAATCCCAGACGGCTGCCGTCGTAATCCGCACCGATGGCGGTAAAAATTGTGGGCAGCCAATCGAAAGAGGTAAACCGCCGGTTGCGTGTGTTCAGCGCAATTGCCGGAGAGTTTATCACAACGTTATAGGTGGTCCTCAAATATTGCGGGTTGTTTTCATGGATTTTATCGCCGTAACTATCCATTGTGATGTGGTCGCCAAGGATTATCACGGTAGTATCGTCGTAAAAATCCTGTGCTTGTACCCATTTTATAAATGAGGAAATTTGCCTGTCGGAGCACGATATAGCGTTTTTGTAGCTCTCCTTGAAGTCATTGCCGCACAGGGGACAAACATTTCCGCCCGGGTAGTGCGTGTCAACCGTGAGCACGGTAAGGTTAAAGGGCGCGTCCTGCGCAGCCAGCTCCAGAGCCGTTTTTTGAGCGTACTCGAACATTTTGTAATCTTCGATTCCCCACCAACCGTCGTAATATCCTTCGGGGACGATGCCGTCTTGCGGGGCGGAAAGCCAATCCTTAATCGCGAAATTTCCGTGATTTTCAAAATATTTTCGACGTCCGCCGAAAGTTGCGTCACTGCCGAGTACGAAGGCTTGATTATAGCCGTGTTGAGCCAAAATATCACCAAAGGTCACAGCATTAGGCAGGGTTTCCGTAACTTCTCCCGCGAACACGATTCCTAATTCGCTTTTGAAAGGCAGACCCGCGGTAACAGCTACAATTCCCGGCGTGGTACCCATGACGCCGTTCAAAAAAAATCCATCTTTGTAAAATAGCGCGCCGCCCAACAGTTCATTGTGCGAAAAGCTTGTGTGAAGGCGGGCAAGCAGCGATAATTCCGGGATAAGGTCGATATCCTCAACTCCGCCGAGCCGTTTTGATGTATACGAGGCTTCCATGGATTCCGCGTAAATACATATCAAATTGCGTTTCTCGCCCGGGAAATTGATATTTGCGCTTTCCGGCGCTATGTAGGTTTGGGCGATAAATTCCGAGGGAACGTTTTGGTTTTCAGCAAAGGTGATGTATTGCGATATCCAGTCGAGCTTGTATGCGTAATAGAAGAACATGAGAAACGCCGCGCACGTTACGGCAATGAAACTAAACTTTTTTACAGGGATTTTGAGTTTCATAATGCGTGTGGAGTTGTCGTAGTATTTGATTATTATTTCTGATTTCAAAAATAAAAGAATTAACAAACCGAATGTGCTGTATACAATGCTGAAAGTCGAACAATATGTAAGAAACATCTGCGCGGTATTTTTACTTACGCCATCGAATCCGAAATTTAGCACGTACATTACAGAGGATAAACTGACGACGCTGTTAGACCCGATAAGGTAGACTAAAGAGCCGACGATGAAGAATAGCGCCAACATATATATATATATAGAATTAAGCCATTTTTTGACTTCGCCGAATATGTTGAAATCGATTGATTTGATTTTTGATTTAATATTTCTCATGAATCATTACCACCGTCCCACTTCATTTTACTATAGTCCCACTTCAATTGCAAGAGTTTTTTTAGGGAGGTGGCATTCAAACATAAACTTATAAATAATTAAGCAAATTTTACGCACTTTTAAAGCGGCATTCCTTTTGAGAATCCGCTTAGTCTTGTATGTTTTTTTTGAGTTGAACCTGAAAAAATTACTTTAACACTGTGAAGCTCTTTGTGACGCTGTCCGGGCGCTCGGGAGTGTTCGGCGATGACTTTAACTCTCGAATAGATGTTTTTTGGATGTTGTCAAGATTTTTATTTGATTTTAATAAGTCGGCGATTTTTGTTTCTATCTCCTGAGCTTTTTCTTTATCGCGAAATCCGCAGCCATGGACATACTCAAATATCAATTTGTCATATTTAATTAAAAACTCTTCGCCGACAATTCGCTCAAATTTGTCAAAGCTGTCCTTATCCACCAATGCGTCACTTAATTGTTGCCCGCACTTTTTAATAAACGGGTCTACCAAATCTAACGCCCGGTCATACGAGGCGGAACCCTTGCTCATTTCGGTAAATGGTGACTCGACAAGCCTGACGCTCCGTTTTTCTAATTCGTCAACTACCCGATAGGTATAATGTTGGTGAATGACTTCGCTTAACATCTCATATTTTCTCGGATTTTTGTGCTGCATGGGCTCATTATTAGTTAAGTCTCTTTCAACGTACGTGTAATCTTTTGTTTCTATACCGGTTTCAAACCCGGACTTGCGCAGTTTTCCGCTGTCGGATTCATAAAATTGAGCCTCAAAAGCGTGCAGTATTTCATGTACGCCGGATATATTTATATGTGTTCTGCCTGCACGGCTTAATGGCGTGAGATGTATAAATACAACAGGCGCATCGGTATTTCCGTTTTTTAAAAATGTGGAAAGGGAGCATTCATCATCACGGCGTAATCCAAACATATATGTTTCTGATGCCTCTCGTTTCGTCATACCAACATCATAGCATTTTTTGAAAACTTCATCAGCATTGCCGACTAAAGAGGCATAATCATCATGTTCGGTTTTTTCAGTTTTCATTAACGTGTTTATTTTGTCTAATTGCTCGGAATTCGGGAATAAATTCTTATTTTTTTCGTCCACCATTAAATTGAGGAGAATTTCCTTTTTTTCAGCTATAGAAAGGGAATATTCATTTTTGCCGTTATATACATCTACGCCGCATGCCGCTATGTAATCAAGCATTTCGAAAGTTAGCAAGTATCTTTGATCAAAGTCAGGAGTGTCATCTAAATTAATAAACATAATGTTGATCATTGCGATAAATAGTTTTGCTAAAGCTTTTTCTTTCTTTGTAGCTGACAATTTAACTTCACCATCGGCAAAGGCGCGCCCAAATTCACCGCCCATTATATCAGCAGCGCCTATAAGTATACGTGCTTGCAGTTGTTTTCGCAAAGAAAACTGCGCTCTTGTGAATCTATGCGATATCGCATGTTCCTCTGAATATTGCTGTATATGCCTTGAGGCTTTTTCCATAATAATATCGTATGCCTCTTTAAAACTATGTAACGAAGGCTGCATTCCTCCGAAATTGCTCTCTTTATCCGTTTGAAAATCGCCTGTAAAAACTCCGCCGAATTTTTCCGCGATTTTTTGTACGTTTTTTAGTTTATATTCGGGAATTTTCTCACCTTCCGCATATTTTAGCAAGTAAGTAAGATTCATTCTATTTTGCAACCGTTGAATTCCATAGCTGAAAAATAAAGAACCGCGCCCGAATAAAACCTCCTGAATATCTTTTATATCCCGGGGAGCATTATATGCGCTTAATTGCTCGGGAAAATCAAGCATTTGTTCAGCGTTATTAGCCGCCAAAATACCGGTTTTATCTAAAAATACCGCCTTTAATTGGTCGGACTCTCTACGGTCGATATACATCATGTATCTTTTTAACTGCTGCGCCGTTATTGTAGAAATAATGGGTAAATCTTTTAAACGCTCCTGCGCCGTATTTCTGTGTTTTTCGCCGTATACCGCAGCAATACTATCCACAACTGCAGGCAACTTATCCTGCAGTTCAACACAATATTTATCATATACGCTCATAAACATATCTCCCCTTGTTCATGCATGCTCGGGCGACCGGTCTTCACGCGGTTTCCCTCATATTTACATTACAACTAATTTTTCCCGCCAAATATACGCGGCTATAGGTTTTAATCCGGCTTTTTTAACTTCTTCGGATTGAGAATCCGCTTAGTCTTGTCAATTTATTTTTTTGCCCCGACCGCCGGAAATAGATGGATTAGTTTGTTTTTTGTTTTAACCTATCTTGCGTTTTTTAATTGTTTTTTAATTTTAGCTTCTTTATGGTTAATTATTGTAACTATAGCGAAAAAAATAGTAAAAAGTCCTGAAATTATTGTTAGAAAGGAATACTCGAAATTATTGTCGCCATAGAATAGATTTTGAGGATTATCTTTGTAATATTTTATAGTAATCCCATCACCTATCTTCGGTTCGCTGCTGTACCACATGGAGTTTTCAAATCTAACATCATTCACAATGTATTCTATTTTCGCGATATAGTCAATATCAATGACTTCGGTATATACTGGGTGGCTGTTCGGGCGTAGACGACCTATTGATACATCAGTTATTACTGCATTAGTCGTTTCCACTTCCGGAATAGGCTTGTATTTATTAGATATAAAACTATAAATAGAAAATATTAAAAGCAATGATAAAAAGACTGTAATAATTAAATATGCTATCCATTCGCGGTCTTCGGTAGAGCGCTTCCCTTTTATATGTAACATAATATTTCCTTTCTAAACAATTTTCATAACACCTACGAGGTTATTACATTACAACTAATTTTTCCCGCCAAATATACGCGGCTATAGGTTTTAACCCGGCTTTTTTAACTTCTTCGGAGGTTGCCGGTTCAAAACTCAATTCGCCGTTCTCGCGCACATATATACTGCCGTCGGGAGCAGTATTGCCAACGGGAGTCGCCGCACGGTACCGCTGCCCGTCCTTGCCGTAAGCGGCGCGCAAATTATTGAGCCTGTACGCCTGCCTCCCGAACCAAAATACATACTTCCCCTGCGCGTCCGCCGCGTCTTCAAGCCGGCTCCTGTGTAGGAACTCGTCTAAGGTTTCCGGGTCGCTAACCATCATACGCTGCATAAGCAAGGCTTTCCGCTGCTCGGCGTTATTTTTGATATCGTCAAACAGTTCCCCATAATATTTACCGACATACGCGCGGTACAAATCGCTCCACATCTCAATCGGAGCCATATTTGCGGTTTTTTCGTCTAAGAAAAGGCAGACGCGTTTTTTAAATTTAGCGGCGGACAGCCCTATGTACGTCCTGCCCCTATACTCGATTTTTCCCCGCGTCCACAGCTGCTGCCCGTGAAACTCAACAATATTCGCTTCCATTTTGTTCCTCCTGATAAATAATCTTCCACGCCATTATTATACTACTTTTTGGGGCAAATGTCAAGACTTAGACGCTGAAAAATCTTTTTTTGCGGAAATATCTATTGACATTTCACCCAAGGTAAGATAAAATAAAAACGTGAGATAATAAAGAGTTAAAAATTCATGTGTGAGGGTGGGAGAAAGTTGCTTAAAATAGCCTGTTTAGGTCCAAAGGGGACATTTACAAGCAGTGCGCTTAAAAAGTTTATGCGCGTTCGCGGGGGCATGGAAGAGGGCAAAAGCTATGAAATTGTTTTTGCAGGAAGCGTGCGGGGCATCATAGAGAAGGCGTCGGCGACGGATGTGGATTTTGCGTTTTGCCCTATAGAAAACTCGCTGGAGGGCGATATTTCGGCGACTTTGGACGGATTGGCGTTTAATAGCAATTTGTATATAACGAGCGAGTATATTATGGGCGTGGAGCAGAATTTATTGGCGGCGCGGGGAGCGGGAATGAGCGATATTAAGGCGATTTTTTCCCATCCGCAGGCGATAGGTCAGTGCGCGGATTTTATAGAAAAAAATTTTGGCGGTAACATAGAAATTATCCAGACGGCAAGCACGGCGACGGCGGCGCAAATGGTGGAAAGGTCCGCGCGGGCGGCGGCGATAGGCGATTTGGAGCTGGCGGAAAAGTATGGGCTTGACGTGTTGCGGCGGGACATTCAGGACAACGACAGCAACGCGACGCGGTTTGTCACGGTCGAAAAAAAGCGGTCGAACCCCGTCAAGGATGCAAAAACCTCCATAGTTTTCGCCGTTCAGCACAGGGCGGGCGAGCTACATAAAATGCTGTCTATATTCCACTTTTACGATATAAATATGCTGCAAATAACGTCACGCCCCGCCAAGACGGTGCTGGGCGAGTACTTGTTTTTCGTGGATATTCAGGGCGATTCGCAAGACGAGAATGTCGCGCGCGCGCTGGACGTTATACGCGGGAAAACGCTGTTTTTCAGGGATATGGGCTCATATGAGCAATACGCGGAGGAAAAGGCGGAGTGAATCCGCGAGGAAAGGGGAAATGAGCGGTGGCGATAATGATTGCGGGCGGAGCGGGGTATATTGGAAGCCATACGGTGGCGGAATTGCTGGGCAAGGTCCCCGACGGCGAGATTGTGGTGGCGGACAATTTGGAAACGGGGCATAAAGAGGCGGTATTGGGGGGCAAGCTGTACGTTGGCGACCTGCGCGATGATGAGTTCATGGAGCGCGTGTTTCGCGAAAACGACATCGAGGAAGTGATTGATTTCGCGGCGTATTCGCTTGTGGGCGAGAGCATGACCGCGCCGCTGAAGTATTACGCCAACAACGTAGGGGCGACGCTGAACTTGCTCAAACATATGGAAAAGAGCGGGGCAAAGCGGATTGTGTTTTCATCCACGGCGGCGGTTTACGGCGAGCCCGAGCAGACGCCGATTTTGGAAAGCTCCCCCTGCGTCCCCACCAATAGCTATGGGCAAACGAAGCTGGCGGTGGAGGGGATGCTCAAGTGGGCGGACGTGGCGCACGGGATTAAGTACACGTCCTTGCGGTATTTTAACGCGGCGGGCGCGCACGAAAGCGGCAAGATAGGCGAAGTGCACAACCCCGAAACGCACCTTATTCCGTTGGTTTTGCAGACGGCGAACGGGCAGCGCGAGAAGTTGTCGATTTTCGGGAACGATTATCCCACCCCCGACGGCACTTGCGTGCGGGATTATATACATGTGACGGACCTCGCGGCGGCGCATATTGCGGCGCTTAAGCGTATGCGGGAGCGGGATGAGAGTGGCGTGTACAATTTGGGCAACGGCAAGGGATTTTCGGTGGACGAGGTTGTGAATGTGTGCCGCGATATAACGGGGAGGGAGATTCCGACCGAAATATGCGGTCGACGGCAGGGCGACCCGGCGGTGCTTGTGGCGTCCTGCGAGAAGGCGACCCGCGATTTGGGGCTTGAGCCGCGATTTGGCAGCCTGGAAAAGATTGTTGAAACCGCGTGGAATTTCCACGTCAACACGCAAGAGGTGAGCGTTTAGTGAAATTGCTGCTTGCGAGCAACAACGGCGGTAAATTGCGCGAATTCAGGAGTGTTTTGGAATCCGCGGGGTTCCGTATATATTCGCTTGCGGACGCGGGAGTGGCTGTGGAGGTTGTCGAGGACGGGGCGACATTCAGCGAAAACGCGCTGAAAAAGGCGCGAACCGTGGCGGCGGAAGCGGCGGCGGGCGGTGAATTTGACGCGGTTATTGCGGACGACAGCGGGATTTGCGCGGACGCGCTGGGCGGAGCGCCGGGTGTGTTTTCGGCGAGGTATTCGGAGCGAGGCGACGACGCGAATAACGAGAAAATCTTGCGTGAAATGCGGGATAAAGCGGACAGGCGCGCGCATTTTGTCTGTGCGCTGGCGATTTGTTTCAGGGATGGGCGCGAGGAAGTGATTGAAGAAAGATGGGATGGCGAAATCGCGAATCAAAGCATGGGTAGCGGAGGTTTTGGGTATGACCGCGTGTTTGTCCCCGAGGGGTTCGAGGTGACGAGCGCGCAACTTTCGCCCGAGGTCAAAAACAAAATAAGCCACCGAGCAAAATGCTTGCAGCAGCTTATTTTTAGACTCCGGGAGTAGAGAATATGTTGTACTCTAAACCGAAGAGTGTGCTCTTGCGGGACGCGTTGGCGCACTATATATGCTTAATCGCAGGGATTATTTGCGTAAGGACCGAACCCGTCCGTGAAAAGCAGCAAGAACAGTATGATGAAGAAAAGAATTGTGCTATCAACACCTCTTAGCATGTGGTTTTCAACTCCTTCATGATTATATTTACAATTCTATTTTATGACAGGCGAGGTGGTTTAGTGAAAGTTTTGTTTTTGTCTATAACTGCAGGCTACGGGCATCACATGTGCGCCCAGGCGGCGATTGATTATTTGCAGGGAAAGGGCGTAGAATGTCAAATGTTGGATGCGCTCGAATGCGTCACGCCGATTTTGAGCCAGACGGTTTCGCGCGGGTTTTTGTTGACGACGCAGTATTCGCGCGCGGCGTATTCGTGGGTGTACAGGTGGACGGAGCTGAAAGAGGAGCCGTCGCCGCGGATATCCGTCTCGCGAATGACGCATACTTTCCTCTCAAAAAGGCTGGAGACCTATCTGGATAATTTTAAGCCGGACGTAATTGTTTGTACGCACGTTTTTTCCGCGCAGATGCTAACGCAGCTGATGATGAATAAAAAGAAATCAAAACGCCCCAAAACAATAGGGATAGTAACGGATTTTACCATCCATCCGTATTGGGAGGATACCGTTTTGGATTATTATTTGATTGCAAACGAGCTGCTGGCGAACCAATTTTGCAAAAAAAATCTTCCGAAGGAGAAAATCTTGCCCTTCGGAATTCCTATCCATAAAAAGTTCGCGAAGCAAATAAGCCGTGAGGACGCGAGGGCGAAGCTGAAATTTGACGACAAGCGCACGGTGCTGCTTATGAGCGGAAGCATGGGGTTCGGGAATGTGACGAAGTCGATAAGGCAGCTGGACCGGTTGGACCTCGATTTTCAAATAGTGACGGTGTGCGGCAATAACCGACGTCTTAAAAAGCACGTCGCCGCCATGAAAACGCGCAAAAAACTTTATAATTACGGGTTCACCGACAAGATAGACCTGCTCATGAGCGCGGCGGACTGCATTGTCACCAAGCCCGGCGGGCTGACGACGTCGGAGGCGCTGGCGAAGGGGCTTGTATTAATCGTAAGCAGCACCATCCCGGGGCAGGAAGAGCGGAATATCGAGTTTTTGATGAACAACGGTTTGGCGATGAGGGCGACGCGTACTTTCCCCCTAGATGAGTGCATTTTTCAACTTTTCGGCAACAGCGGTAGGCTGGAGAAGTCCGCGGAATTGACGCGCGCATTGGCAAAACCTAACGCGGCGGCGGATTTAGGGGATTTTATCTTGCAAATTTCTTAAATATACTCTCGGTATTTCTCTTCCCGGAGCGGTTGTATCTTTTCATGGTCAGCAGGCAGGCGGGGTCGTTGGCGACAATATAATTTATGCCTTCCTGACAGCCAAAAGTGATGGAGAAGCCCATACCTTCGATGATTGCCTTGCTTTCCTTGTTGATACACCCGAAGGGATACGCGAAGGACACGGAAGTAGCGCCTACCTTCTCGACAAGCAAATTTTGGAGGCGCGATATGTCGTCGGTGAGCATTTGTTTGTATTCCTCCGCGGTTTCAGCGCGCTTCCGCAGAATACCATTGCGCTTTTTGGTGTTGTGCAAATCGTAGGTGTGGTTGCCTATCTCAACCAAGCCGGACCGCCTCATTTCGTTCAGTTTGTCCCAAGTTATGTGAGTATATTTCTCATGTTGCGGGCTCCCCTCGACGGAATAAAAATCGGCTTGCGACCCTATCACGGAAACCACGGCGGGGAAATTATATTTTTGCAGCAGCGGATACACATGAAGATAATTGTTATAGTAACCGTCGTCAAACGTGATTAAAATGGGCTTTTCGGGCAAGGGGGAGGGCGCGCCGCCGACGTACGCTATGAGCTGGGCGCTGCTGATGGGGGTATAACCGTTTGTCTTGATATATTCAAAATCCGATTCAACTTGTTTGGGCGAAACGACATACTTGCTCGTGCTTTTTATGTCCCGTACCATGTGGTACATGAGAACGGGCAATTCGGTAGAATTTTCGGGAGGGGAGGGACGTTCGGCAAAAGCGTAATGAAGCGTTCCTATAATCACGAAAAAGACAATTGCGGTTACGCAGGAAAGCACGTGGGCGCCGCGTTTATTTGTTAATATTACCATATTAGACACCTCTTAAAAATGTATTGACTAATTATTAAATATATGTTAGAATACTTGTTATAGGAGTGAAAACTGTCATGCTGAATGAAAAAGTTGTTAAAAAGGGCTATACTTTTGACGATGTGCTTCTAATACCGCGCAAGTCCGATGTCTTGCCCGCCGATATTTCGGTTGTCACTAAGCTTGCCAAGAATATCACGCTTAACATGCCGCTTATTTCGGCGGCGATGGATACCGTCACCGAGAGCTCACTCGCGATTAGTATGGCGCGTGAGGGCGGTTTGGGCGTCATACATAAAAACATGAGCATAGAGCAGCAGGCGACGGAGGTGGATAAGGTCAAGCGTTCCGAGCATGGCGTGATTGTCGACCCGTTCTATCTCTCGCCCGATAGCAAGCTGAAGGAAGCGGACGCGCTTATGGGCAAATTCCGAATTTCAGGCGTCCCGATTGTGGATAAGGATAAAAAATTGATAGGCATTTTGACCAATAGGGACCTGCGATTTGAGAAAGATTTGGAAAAGAGCATAAGCGAAGTGATGACGCGCGAGAATTTGATTACCGCGCCCGTGGGAACGACGCTGCAACAGGCGCAGGTGATATTGTGCAAGCATAAAATCGAAAAGCTCCCGATAGTGGATGATGAGGGCTATTTGAAGGGGCTTATCACCGTAAAGGACATAGAAAAAGCGGAGGAATATCCTAATTCGGCGCGCGACGGAAACGGCAGACTTCGGGTGGGCGCGGCGATTGGTATTTCAGCCGATTGCATGGAGCGGGTCGACGCGCTGGTGGCGGCAAAGGTGGATATATTGGTGCTGGATTCGGCGCACGGTCATTCCAAGGGAGTCATCAGCGCGCTGAAAAATATAAAGAGAAAGTACCCGAACGTGCCCGTTATGGCGGGGAATATAGCCACGGGCGAGGCGGCTGAGGAGCTGTGCGCAGAGGGCGCGGACGCGGTTAAAGTTGGGATGGGTCCCGGCTCGATATGCACCACGCGGGTGATTGCGGGAATTGGCGTTCCACAGCTTACCGCGGTGTATGATGCAGCGGCGGCGGCGCGGAAATACGGCATCCCGGTCATTGCGGACGGCGGCATCAAATACAGCGGCGACATAACCAAAGCCTTAGCCGCGGGGGCGGATGTGGTGATGATTGGCACGCTTTTCGCGGGGTGCGACGAGAGCCCGGGCGAAACAGAAATTTTCCAGGGCAGGCAGTTTAAGGTGTATAGAGGGATGGGGTCGATTGCCGCGATGCAGGATGGCAGCGGCGACAGATACTTCCAGAGCGGGGCGAAAAAGTTTGTGCCGGAGGGCGTGGAAGGGCGTGTGCCGTACAAGGGCAAGGTGTCCGACGCGGTCTATCAGCTGCTGGGCGGGCTGCGGTCGGGCATGGGATATTGCGGCGCGAAGGACATCCCGAGCCTCCAGAGGGACGCGAAATTTGTGGTGATAACGGGGGCGGGGCTACAAGAGAGCCATCCGCACGATGTTTATATTACAAAGGAAAGCCCTAATTACAGCAAGTGACGTGGGCGTATAGCCAAGGTGTTTTAATAAAGAAAATTTTTATAAAATGAGGTGAAATAAGTGGCTAAATTTGCGATTATTGATGTAGGTTCCCGTTCCGTTGTGCTGGAAGTCTTTGAAGTGCGCGGGGACAGCTGCAAAACCTTATATTACGCCAGTGAAGCCACTTATTTGGGCAGGAAGCTGGGGCGCGACGGGGTGCTTAATGAGGCGTCGATGAGCCGTACTTTGGACGTATTGAGCGATTTTAGGGATGTTTGCCAAATGCACGGCAATTGTGATATCCACGCGATATGCACGGCGGCGGTTAGGATAGCCAAAAACGGCGAGGACTTTGCCGAAGCGGCATATAAGGCGCTGAGCGAAAAGCGCGAGAACGAGGACGGCGAGCGCACTGCTCCGCAGGTGAATATCAAGATTATTTCGGGAAAAAAAGAAGCGTATTATGAATATTTAGGAATCGTCAATACCACGGCGATGAGCGATTTTGTGATTATTGACGTCGGCGGCGCGAGTACGGAAATCTCGCTGGTGCGCGACAGAAAGCTGGAAGGCGCGGTAAGCTTTTCGTTCGGCGCAGTCAGCCTCACGGAGCGGTTTTTCCCGCACGAACACGCGGCGCAGCATAATATTTCGGAGGCGGAGAACACGATATTGCAGCAGATAAATGAGATTGAATGGCTGGCGCGGGCTAAGGGCTTGCCGATTATCGGCGCGGGCAGCTGCCTGAGGAATCTTATGCAGGCGGAAATGAACAAACGCCTCGCAACCTGCAGTTCCCTCCATAATTATATGATAAATTATTCCAATTTCAAGTTTATGTACAAGCACATAGGGCGCATGACGCCTAAAATGCGCGAGGAAAAGATAGGTATTCCGCTAAATACCGCCGAGGTGATTTTGGGCGGGCTGGTACCCCTGCAGGCGTTGTTTAAGGCTATTTCGGCGCGCAGAGTGTACTATAGCGAGCATTCCCTGCGGCAAGGCGTCTTTTACGAGAAATTCGCGCAGATGACGCATAAAATTACGCCCGTTGAGGCGGACGTGCTGGGCGCAAGCGTAAGCGGCTTGCAGGAGAGGTTTAATTGCGATGCCGAACACGCCGGAGCGGTGGAGGAAATCGCCGATACGATTTTTCGACAGACGTACATTTTGCACCATATGGGCGATAAATACAAGCGCATATTGTCGGTGGCGGCGAAATTGCACGACTGCGGGGAATACATTGCGTATCACAACCATCACGAGCACAGTTTTTATTTGATAAAAGAGTCGGCTATCTACGGTCTTGAGCAGTGGGACAAACTCAACGCGGCAATCGTCGCGGGGATGCACCGGCACGCGAGGCTCAAATTCAAGCGATGGCAGTACAGGCGGGTGGTGAACGCGAACACATACAAGCGTTTGCGTATATTAGCGGCTATTTTGGCTATATCCACGCGGGTGGCGACGCGGCGCGGCAAGGGTTTTGCGGACGAAAAAGACGCCGTTAAATGCCAAATATCACAGACAACTCTGCAGGTAATTATATCCAACAGGGCGGAAAGCCCGTCAAACGGCGCGGTGCGTTTTGAAAGGAAAATATTCGGGAGAAACGTCTTTATCGCTTAGGTTTTCCCGCATCC
This sequence comes from Clostridiales bacterium, assembly GCA_031263785.1. Lineage (GTDB taxonomy): Bacteria > Bacillota > Clostridia > Monoglobales > WRBX01 > JAISFC01. Next base: position 16,301 of record JAISFC010000032.1, read on the forward strand.
TCAAGCTCGGCGGCACGTTTGCGCTGGACGTCGGGGGAAATCCATGAGAAGGACGTAGGCACCGCTTCGCCGAAACGCGTCGTGTTGGGCGGTCTGATAGAGTCCATGGTGTTGATGGAGTCGGTAAAAGCGCGCTTTTTGTGGGAATATTTCGCGTCCTGCGCGCGGGGAGGGGCGCCCTGAAAGCTCGGGCTTTTGGGGTAATCGTTCATAACAGCCTCCTAAAAGTGATGTTACTTTCATTATTGCTGATATAGTGTTTTTTTATTCAGGGAAGGAATGGTAAATTTGTCAATGCACATAATCGGGACGGGCGCGGCAGTTCCTAAACGGGTGATAACCAACGAAGATATTACCAAAGTGGGGGATACAAGCGATGAATGGATAACTTCTCGGACGGGCATCAAGGAGCGGAGGATGCTTAGCGGGGAGGCGCTTCAGGATTTAGCCAAAGACGCGGCGCGCGAGGCTTTAGACGCGGCAAATATTGCGGCGGCGGATTTAGATTTGATAATAGTCGCCACGTTTACGCCCACGAATTTTACGCCGAACACCGCTTGCTATCTAAAGAGCACAATGGGGGCGGGCAAGGCGGTTGCCTTTGATATAAACAGCGCGTGCAGCGGGTTTGCGTACAGCTTGTGGGTGGCGCAGAGCATAATGGCGGTGCACGGCTACAAAAACGCGCTTATAATAGGCGCGGACGCGCTCAGCATCGTCACTAATTGGGACGACCGCTCCACATTTGTGTTGTTTGGCGACGGAGCGGGGGCGGCTGTGCTGTGCGGGGAAGACGAAGCCTCCCGCGGCGAGATTCTCGCCTCAACAGTGCATAATTTTGACGATGAAGGACATAGTTTGTTCGTCACGGGCATAAATAATGGTACGCCGTTTTACAAGCCCGGCACGTCCGAAAAGTCCATAGTAACCATGGACGGCAAGACAGTTTTCCGCTTTGCTACGGTGGTTTGCGTAGATATTATGCGGGAGCTGGCGGAGAAGGCTAAGGTCACGCTGGACGAGGTGAGTTATTTTGTGTTGCATCAGGCGAACGGGCGGATTATTGACCATGTGGCGGGGAAATTAAAATTGCCGATTGAGAGATTTTTCAAAAATGTGGACAAATACGGGAACACGTCGGCGGCAAGCGTACCGATTGCGCTCCATCAAATGATGCAAGAGTGCAGACCCAAGACGGGAGAATTGGTGATGTTGGCGGCGTTCGGCGGCGGGCTGACGGCTGGCGGAGCGGTATTCCGCGTGTGAACATTAAGATTAAGGAGATAGAGGATGAAATCGAAGATATGTGAGCTGTTAAATATTAAATATCCCATTTTGCAGGGCGCAATGGCGTGGATTAGCGAGGCGGTTCTGGCGGCGGCGGTATCCAACGCGGGCGGATTGGGGATTATCGCGGGGGGTAACGCGCCCACGGAGGTTGTGCGCGCGGAAATTATAAAGGCAAAGTCGCTTACCGACAAGCCTTTTGGGGTGAATATAATGCTTATGAGCCCGTACGTCAGCGAGATTGCCGAGCTGATATGCGCGGAGGGCGTGGCGGCGGTGACCACGGGAGCCGGCAACCCGGGCAAGTATATTGAAGCGTGGAAAAAGGCGGGGACGAAGATAATTCCCGTTGTACCGTCCGTGGGGCTGGCGCAGCGGATGGAGAAGGCTGGGGCGGACGCGGTGATTGCCGAGGGCTGTGAAAGCGGCGGGCACGTCGGCGAAATGACGACGATGGCGCTGGTGCCTCAAGTGGCGGACGGAGTGGGCATTCCCGTGATTGCCGCGGGTGGAATAGCTGACGGGCGCGGGATTGCGGCTGCATTCGCGTTGGGAGCGAGCGGTGTGCAGGTGGGTACGCGGTTTTTGGTGGCGAAGGAGTGCCAAGTGCACGGCGAGTACAAAAAAATGGTCATGGGAGCGAAGGATATTGACACCATTGTGACGGGGCGCGTGACGGGGCATCCTGTGCGGGTGCTGAAAAATGGGCTTGCGAGGCAAATGCAGAAGGCGGAAAAAGACGGAATTACAGCGGAGGAATTTGAAGAATTGGGCGTCGGCGCGTTGGCGCGTGCGGCACGGGACGGCGACACGACGACGGGCTCGGTGATGGCGGGGCAGATTGCGGGGCTGGTCAAGCGGGAGCAGACGGCTTCGGAAATTATAGAGGAAATGTGGGAGCAATATAAAATTGTCGCTCGTTCGCAGGCGAGCGAGGCATAGGCGGGAGCAAGGCGTGGCAGATAATCTACAAAATTAAAGGGATGACAAATTTATGCGATTAGCACTGATGTTTTCGGGGCAAGGAGCTCAAAAGAGCGGGATGGGCAAGGAATTATACGAGACGAGCGAGGCGGCGCGCGACATTTTTGACCGCGCGGGCGAGGAGATTCGCGATATGTGCTTTAACGGCACGGACGAACAGCTTGCGCAAACGATAAATACGCAGCCGTGTCTTTTCACGGTCACGGTGGCGGAGTATCAAGCGTTTTTGCGGGAAGAAAGCGCGGAAGTGTCGGCGGTATGCGGGTTCAGCCTAGGCGAATATTCGGCGTGCTGCGCGGCGGGTGTGTTTACGTTTGAGGAAGGGCTTGAGCTTGTAAAAAAGCGCGCAAAGCTTATGGACGAGGCGGCAAAAAACGCGCCCGGGGGCATGATTGCAATTTTAGGGCTAGACAAATCGGAAATTTATGATATAATAAAAGGAGCGGGTGTTTCTGAAGGCGGGGTCCTCGAGGCGGTGAATTTTAACTGCCCCGGGCAGACGGTCGTCGCGGGAGATTTTGCCTCGCTCGACAAATTAAAGCAATATTGTGTGGAAAATGGCGTTAAAACCGTTAGTTTGGCGGTAAGCGGGGCGTTCCACAGCAGCCTTATGGCGGGGGTTGTCCCGTTTTTGGAGCGCGAATTGGAAAAAATCGACCTAAAAGAGCCGCAAATCCCGATAGTGAGCAATGTGACGGCGCGTTGGTATGAGAGCGGCAAGACGGTGGAATTGTTGTCGCGGCAGGTGGCACACGCGGTAAATTGGGAGCAGAGCGTAAGATTTCTGATGGAAATGGGCATAGAGGAATTTAAGGAGATAGGCGCGGGCAGCGTGTTGATGGGGTTTTTGCGCAAAATACGCGATAAATAGCGCGGATACGTATTCGCGGAAGGGACGGTAGCATGTTAAAGGAAAAAATAGCGATTGTGACAGGCGGAGCAAGTGGCATCGGGGCGGAAATAGTCAAGGTTTTTGAGGCTCAGGGCGCGAGCGTTGAGGTGTGTTCGATTCCGGATTGTGACGTTTCCAAGTTTGATGATTGTCAAAAATTTGTAGAAAATATACTTAATAAGCACGGCAGGATAGACATTTTGGTCAACAACGCGGGCATAACGCGCGATTCTCTCATGCTGAAAATGACGGAGGATGATTTTAAAAGCGTTATTGACGTCAATCTGGGCGGCACGTTTAACATGACGAAGAATGTTTTGCCGGCTATGCTTAAGACCAGACAGGGGCGGATTATTAATATGGCGTCCGTTATGGGGGTTGTCGGCAACGCGGGGCAGGCGAATTATTCCGCGTCCAAGGCGGGGATTATCGGGTTCACGAAGTCGGTGGCGAAGGAGGCGGGGTCGCGCGGCATTACGTCCAACGCGATTGCGCCGGGGTTTATCGGCACCGCGATGACGCAGAAGCTGCCCGAGAAGGTGCGCGAGGAGTATGTAAAGCGCGTTTCTCTGCGCAGAGAGGGCACCCCGAACGACGTTGCTAATGCGGCGTTGTTCCTGGCTAGCGACATGGGGAGTTACGTTACAGGGCAGGTAATTGTGGTAGATGGTGGTTTGATTTAGCATTTTGAGGTGATAAATGATATGAAACGTGTAGTTATAACCGGAATGGGGGCGGTGACGCCGATTGGTATCGGGGTTGACGGATTCTGGGCAGGAATTCGCGAGGGGCGCAATGGAGTTGCCGCTATAACCCGCTATGACACAACGGATGCGAAAGTAAAAATAGCCGCGGAAGTCAAGGGGTTTGACCCGCTTGTTGTAATGGACGCAAAAGAAGTGAAGCGTATGGAGCTGTTTGCGCAATACGGGCTGGCGGCGGCGTACGAAGCGGTGCAACAGAGCGGGTTTTTGGGCGCGGCGGTCCCGGAACGCGTCGGTGTTGTCGTTGGCTCCGGCATTGGCGGCATTCGTTTTTACGAGCAGGAAACGCTGAAAGTGTACGACAATAAGCCCAACCGCGTGTCGCCGTTCCTTGTCCCGATGATGATTCCCAATATTTTGGCGGGGCAAATCGCGATAAGGTACAACGCGAAGGGGATATGCACCTGCCCCGTGACGGCTTGCGCCACGGGAAACAACGCTATTGGTGAGGCTTTTGAGATTATTCGGCGCGACGACTGCGACGTGGTGATTGCCGGCGGCGCGGAGGGGACGCTTACGCCCGTGACTATGGCGGGTTTTGCGAATATGACGGCGCTTTCTATGAAAAACGACCCGGAACGCGCGAGTACGCCGTTTGACAAGGAGCGCGACGGTTTCGTGCAGGGTGAGGGCAGCGGAATCTTGATATTGGAGAGCGCGGAACATGCGGAAAAGCGCGGTGCGAAGGCATTGGCGGAGGTTGTCGGGTACGGCGCGACCTGCGATGCGTATCACATCACGGCGCCTAGTGCGGACGGCGACGGGGCGGCACGAGCTATGAAAATGGCGATGAATAAGGCGGGAATTGGGGCGGACGAAATTTCATATATAAATGCGCACGGCACGGGGACGCAGGCGAATGACCTTTGCGAGACGCTTGCAATTAAGTCGGCGCTGGGGGATTCGGCGTATAAAATCCCGATTAACTCCACGAAATCTATGATTGGGCATCTGTTGGGCGGCGCGGGCGCGGTCGAGGCGATTGTGTGCGTGAAGTCGCTGCAAGAGGGGTTCGTCCACCGGACTATTAACTACCGTACGCCCGACGAGCAGCTGGATTTGGATTATGTAACCGACGGCGCGCGCGACGGGCAGCGGTTGACATATGCGATGAGCAATTCATTGGGATTTGGCGGGCATAACGCGAGTTTGATTTTTAAGAAGGAGGGGTAACACATGGATTTTGAGACGATAGAAAAATTGATTAAGCTTATGAATGATTCTAAGCTGGGCAAGCTGAAAATCGAGACCGAGGGGATGAAAATCAGCCTGACTAACGGCGAGCGGAATTTTCCCGGCGTGGCGGCAAGCCCTGTTCCGGTCGAGGTGATTGTCGAGGACGAGGGCGATTACGTGTATATTACGTCCCCGCTGGTGGGCATATATAAGTCACTTAGCGCGGCGCAAAAGTCGTCGGTTAAGGCGGGCGACAGGGTGGAAAAGGGGCAGCCGGTGTGCGTTATAGAGGCGATGAAGCTGATTAACGAGATTGAAAGCGAGTTCGAGGGCGAGGTTGTGGAGATTCTCGTCAGCGAGGGTGACGCCGTAGAGTTTGAACAGAAATTGTTCAAGATAAGGAGCAATTAAAAATGCTGAATATTGAGCAGATAAAAGAGATTTTACCGCACAGGTACCCATTCCTGCTGCTGGACCGCGTGGACGAATTGGCGGCGGGGGAGCGTTGCGTTGCCACGAAATGCGTGACAGCGGGGGAGCAATTTTTCTGCGGACATTTCCCTGCAAAGGCGGTCATGCCCGGCGTGCTGATTATAGAGGCGCTGGCGCAAGCGGGGGCGGTGGCGGTGCTGTCGCTTCCGCAGCACAAGGGCAAAACAGCGTATTTTGCGGCGATTAAGGAAGCCAGATTCAAGCGGCAGGTCGTGCCCGGCGATGTCTTAACGCTGGAGATGGAAATAGTGAAAATTCGCTCCACCAGCGGGATTGGCAAGGGCGTGGCGACTGTGGGCAATGAGGTCGCTTGCGAGGCGGAAATAATGTTCATGTTTAGCTCCGATGCGTGATTATGTGTGTCCTGAAATGAGGTGTTTTGATGATAAATAAGGTTCTAATAGCCAATCGCGGTGAAATCGCGGTACGAATTATCCGCGCGTGTCGCGAGATGGGCATCGGCACGGTGGCGGTGTATTCAACGGCTGATCGTGACGCTTTGCACGTAATTATGGCGGATGAAGCGGTGTGCATAGGCGGTCCTGATTCGCGCGACAGCTACCTAAATATCCCCAATATTCTCAATGCGGCAGTGCTTAAGGGCGCGGACGCGATTCATCCCGGGTTCGGTTTCTTAGCTGAAAATGCGGGATTTGCGCGTATATGCGAGGAATGCAACATAACCTTTGTGGGACCGAGCGCGGACGCAATTGCGCTTTTGGGCGACAAGGCGCGGGCAAAACAGACGATGCTGGACTGCGGAATACCTGTAATTTTAGGCTCAAACGGCGTGATTTGGGATTTCCCCGAGTGCGAGCGGGTCGCGAAGGAAATGGGGTATCCGTTGTTGATAAAGGCGGCGGCGGGCGGGGGCGGACGCGGTATCAGGCGGGTCAACGCGGCAAAGGAGCTGCGCAACGCGTTCGATACGGCGCGGCTGGAGGCGAAAACTTTTTTTGGCGACGAGGGCGTGTATTTGGAGAAATTCCTCGAAGGCATGAGGCATATAGAATTTCAAATTTTGGCTGATAAACACGGCAATATTGTGCATTTGGGCGAGCGCGACTGCTCGTTGCAGAGGCGCAATCAAAAGATTATAGAGGAATCGCCGTCGCCGCGGATGACGGAGGAGTTGCGTGAGCGAATGGGAGAAACAGCGGTCCGCGCGGCCAAAACGGTTGGGTATCGCAACGCGGGGACTGTGGAGTTTTTGCTGGATTCCGCGGGCAATTTTTATTTTATGGAGATGAACACGAGGATTCAGGTGGAGCACCCCGTGACGGAAATGGTGACGGGAATTGACATTGTAGAGGCGCAAATCCGCATTGCGGAGGGAAAAAAATTGTGGTTCGGGCAACGGGATGTTGTCATACGCGGGGCGGCGATTGAATGCCGTATTAATGCGGAAAATCCGCTGAGGGATTTTGCGCCGTGCGGCGGACGCGTGGATTATTTGCACGTTCCCAATGGTTTTGGCGTGAGATTCGACAGTCAAATTTACCAAAGTTATAATTTGCCCATTCATTATGACTCGATGCTCGGGAAGCTGATTGTTTGGGGGAGGACGCGGAAGATTGCGGTTAGCCGCATGAAAAGCGCACTTTCTGAGCTGATAATTGAAGGCGTGACGACGAATGTTGATTTTCAGAGCGAGCTTGTGAGCGGCAAGCAATTTACAAGTGGGGATTACGACACAAGCTTTTTAAGCGGCAGATAAGGGGGGATTTTTGATGCTCAAGGAAATAATGGAGAAGAAAAAAGTTCAGGTAAAAAAAGGTAAGAATAATAGAAAAATGCCTAAGGTGGATATTCCGGCGGATATGTTCACAAAATGCCCGGGGTGCGGCAAAGGAGTTTACAGAAAGGACGTTGAAAGCGCGAAGAAAACCTGCCCTAACTGCGGGAAATTGTTTCGCATGAGCGCGGTGGAGCGAATAGCGCTGATAGCGGACGAGGGGACATATGTGCCTTTTAAAAATGATATAAAACACGCGGACCCGCTGGGATTTCCCGAATATGAGGCGAAGTTGAGCAAGGCGGCGGCGGCGAGCGGGCTGCCCGAGGCGGTGGTGAGCGGGAAGTGCGAAATAAGCGGCGAAAAGGCTATTATTTGCGTTATGGAAAGCAAGTTTATGATGGGGAGTATGGGCAGCGTCGTGGGTGAAATCTTGACGTCGGCAATCGAGGAGGCGACTGAAAGAAGGCACCCCGTAATTATTTTTACGGCGTCGGGCGGCGCGCGAATGCAGGAAGGAATGGTTTCGCTCATGCAAATGGCAAAGGTGAGCGGTGCGCTGGCGAAGCATAACGAAGCGGGTTTGCTGTACATTACCGTATTGACGGACCCCACAACAGGAGGTGTAACAGCTAGTTTTGCGTCACTCGGCGATATTATATTGGCTGAAAAGGGCGCGTTAGTCGGGTTCGCGGGGCGACGCGTGATTGAGCAGACGATTCGTCAAAAGCTCCCTGAAAATTTCCAAAGTGCGGAGTTTTTGCTGGAACGCGGGTTTATAGACGCGATTGTAGATAGAGACAACCAGAAGGAAATGCTTGCAAAGCTATTGAAAATGCACAAATAGTGTTTAAATGACAAAACAAAAAAATAGGAGTAAAAATACTTGCATAAATTAAGTGAAATTACTTGTATAAAATAGGGGGAAGTTTATGAATGCTTGGGAAAAGGTAAATATGGCGCGTGGGGCTGACCGCCCAACATCGCAGTTTTATATTAGCGCAATTTTTGACAGTTTTGTAGAATTGCATGGTGACCGTAATTTTAGGGATGACCAAGCGATTATAGGCGGCATTGGTTTATTAAACGGTCGTGCGGTCACAATAATAGCGCAGGAAAAGGGAATTAATCTGCAAGAAAAAAGTTTAAGAAATTTTGGAGCCGTGCATCCGGAGGGGTACAGAAAGTCTTTACGTCTTATGAAACAAGCGGAAAAATTCGGGCGTCCGATAGTGTGTTTTGTGGATACTCAAGGGGCATATTGCGGCGTAGGCGCTGAGGAACGGGGGCAGGGAGAGGCTATTGCCCGCAATCTCGCGGAGATGATGCAGCTGAAGGTGCCGGTAATCAGCATAATATTAGGGGAGGGCGGAAGCGGCGGCGCACTTGCGATAGCTGTTGCGAATAAGGTGTTTATGCTCGAAAATGCCGTATATTCCATACTTTCACCCGAAGGATTTGCCTCTATTTTGTGGAAGGATTCAAAACGCGCGGAGGAAGCCGCGGAAGCCATGAAAATAACGGCAAGCGATTTGTTTGAATTAGGGATTATTGATGAAATTTTGCCGGAACCGAAAGGCGGAGCGCAAAACGCTTCTTCGGAAATGGCGGAAAGAATTAAAGAAAAATTGGAAAACGAGCTAAACCATTTGTCGCGAAAATCTGAGGATTGGTTACAAAAACATCGATATAAACGATTCAGAAAATTCTAAAGAATGGTACTGAATTCTATTTCTGCCGTGGCGTTAAGGTCACGATTCGTTGGTGCATTTTGAGTAAAACTTAAATCGTTTTGATCGTCCAGCGGAAACTTGAGGTTAAACACGCATCCTTCTCCCGTATCAGTGGTTAATTTGACCTCGCCGTTGTGCAAATTCATAAATTTACGCACGATGGCAAGCCCCAAACCGGAACCGCTCACAACGTTTGTAGATTCATTGTTAATACGCACGAAAGGCTCAAAAATCTTTTCAGATAATTCTTTTGGAATTCCCGGACCGTTATCAGAATATATAACCTCCAGCACAGAATCGTTACTTTGAATTATTATTTCAATTTCAGCATCCTTGCCGGCGTACCGAACGGTGTTGGAAATTAAGTTGAAAAATACCTTTTCAATCTTCTCAATATCACACACAATGTATGCTTCTTCAATTTTTTTTATGTAATTAATTTTTGATGCCTCGAGGGTTTCTTTTGCCGTTTTTATAAGGTCTTCTATGAGCTTGCAAAAATCCACACACGAATAATCCATGTAAATTGCACTTAGCTCTTTTTGAGAAAGGGCAATAAGGTTACTTGTCAAGCGAGCCAGAATATTACAGTTTCTTTGCATACTTTTCATGTATGTAGCAGTGTCAATTTCGTCTATTCTTCCTACTATAAGGTAACGACGCAACACTTCTACTCCTCCGCGTATAGTGGCAATCGGCATCTTAAACTCGTGTGAAATGATTGCCAGAGAATTTAATTCCATGTTAACACCCCTTCTAAAATTGATTGTATCATATAGTTATACAAAATGCAACACTTAAATATTAAGTGGTATTGAAAAAATTTTAAATATACCTTTAATCGAAAAATTGTTTTAAAAATTTTCTCCGAAAATCGCTGTAATACACTAAATATCGAATATTTTTTTTATTCAGAGAAATAAAAATTTTTTTAAAAATCTAAAAAACAATATTAGACATGTATGATAAAATGTTGATTTGCTTCCCCGGCTCGCGAGTGGAATTTACTATTTTATTGGGAGTATATTCGGGTTTTTGTATTTTATGCAAGTAGAAATACTTCTATTTTTGATTAATGCAAGTAAAAATGATGCTATTAAAATAAATGCGGAAAATAGCTCTTTCACTCTTCACTGCATTTCTCCATAATATGTAAGGAGAGGAAGGATATAATGGTTTATATTATATATAATTCAATCACCCATGCGGGGCGCATACGTCGTGTTTTTGAGGGTCATCCACGAGTGGCTTTGCTCCACGCGCCCAGCGGACTTATGATGAATAATTGTGCGTATGCTCTTCGTGTGCCGAAAGAAATGGTTGATATTATATATAGGAAATCTACAGAATTCGGCATAACTATACGCGGTGCATTTGAGGAGCTGCCCGAGGGAGGATACCATGATATATCTAGATAACGCGGCTACCACCTATCAAAAGCCGCACAGAACCATGAAAGCTCTTGCCAAAAGATACGCGAATGCAGGACGAGGAGGTCATAAACTTGCGTTTGAGGCTTCGACCTGTATTTTAAATTGCAGGGAGGAACTGGCGGATTTTTTCACGGCGGTGGACCCTGCGCGCATAGCTTTTACGTCCAACACCACTGAAGCCTTAAACTACGCTATTCATGGGACAATTCGCTCTAATAAAGACCATATCATCATTTCGGCGATGGAGCACAATTCGGTGACCCGTCCGGCTTATGCGAGCGGTGCGGTGGTGGATATTGCCCACGCCGATTCAAACGGACGCATAACGGCGGATTCGATTGCGCCGCTGATTTGCGCTGACACGCGCCTTATAGCGATTACGCACGCGTCCAACATTTGCGGCACTATTAATCCCATAGATGAAATCGGGGCGCTGGCACACGAAAAAGACATTTTATTTTTAGTAGACAGCGCGCAAACGGCGGGAGTGTTGCCGATAAACGTCTTGGATTTGAATATTGATTTTTTAGCATTTGCAGGGCATAAAATGCTGTTCGGTCCACAAGGCACGGGCGGACTTTATGTTGGAGGAAACATTGATTTAAAGCCGCTAAAGCAGGGGGGAACCGGCAGTATGAGCGAGAGTAAGGCTCAGCCGACTTTTATGCCGGACGTGCTGGAAAGCGGCACGTTGAACGCGGGGGGAATCGCGGGCTTAAATGAGGGCGTAAAATTTGTGAAAAACGTGGGAATAAAGCGCATTAGGGCGCACGAGCAGGAACTCACGAAGCTTTTGCTGGACGCGTTTGCGGACATTCCTCAAGTGATTGTTTACGGCGATTTAAATGCGGAAAATCGCGTGGGCGTCGTGGGGTTTAATATACCGGGGAGGGATTGTGTCGAGCTCGCCAATTGCCTTTCAATGCGGTATAATATTGCCACTCGGGGCGGCTTCCATTGCGCCGCGCTTGCTCATAAAAGCATGGGCACGAATGAGCTGGGCATGGTGCGCGCGAGCTTTAGCTGGTTTACGAAAAAAAGCGATGTATTGAGATTAATTGATGCCGTACTCAAGGAAGTCAAGGCGGAGAATCCTAAAAAAATTTAAAAATTTCGGTGAAAAAAGGTTGACAGCGAAAAAATTATGTGCTATACTCAATATGTGTGATTGCATATTGCGGGTGTAGTTCAGTGGTAGAATCTCAGCCTTCCAAGCTGATTGTGTGGGTTCGATTCCCATCACCCGCTCCAGTTGTGTGAAATTTCGCTTCATATAAAAAACGCTCGCGCCTGCGGGTTTGTGTGTTTTTTGTGAGGTAAATTTGCGTATAGAGCTAATTATTGGGCTGTCGCCAAGCGGTAAGGCACCAGGTTTTGATCCTGGCATACGTTGGTTCGAATCCAGCCAGCCCAGCCACTCCTTGACGATTCGCCGTTGTTCACTTTGCAATATAAACCTTGCAAAGCTCACATGGCTCGCGTCTCGTCGTTTCCGAAAAAAATCACGTTCGCCTCACCTATTCGCTTGTAAACGCGCGAATTACGGCTCGTTGCTCACTACCAATTTTTTTCGG
>JAISFC010000033.1 GCA_031263785.1 Clostridiales bacterium
ACCCTAATATTATCGCTGATTGTCGCCTCCACGCCCTCGTAGAGGGATATGGTGTACGCCCCGTCCTGCAAAATCTCCATTGTATTCCCATTTCGATTGACATAAGCCGCATTCCCCGCGTTATCCCCCGTCACCTTTATCTCCGGCGAAGTTGAGGCAATTGTAAATGTCTCTTCCAACGTCCCCGAGTAGTTGCCCATCCCCGTAGCCGTCATCTTCGCCGTGCCGGGGTTGACATTATCGCTGTACGCCAACGTGTAATCCGTGTTTTCGACCAGCACAACCCCCGCCGGATTTGCGCGTGTTTTGGCAATCATCCTCAAAGACGACTGTTTCACGGCAGAACCCGTGTATGTTTTGTCATAGACATTCGCAATCTCCCCGTCATATATATTGTTGTATTTTACATCATTATTTTTCGCATACGTTACCGCTACACTATCATAGTGACAATACATTACAAAATCGGAAGATGTTTCCCAAAATGAAGCATCACCTATTCCCACTACGCTGTCCGGGATAGTAATGCTCGCTAACCCACTGCAACCGCGAAACGCATTTGCCTGTATACTCGTAACGCCTGCAGGGAGCGTTAAATTTCCCGTAAATCCGCTGCAAAGTCGAAACGCCTGTTGAGTTATACTCGTCACACCCGCGGGTATTGTTAAGGTTCCAGTTAAGCTGCTGCAATTATTAAACGCACCATTGTTTATGGCCGTCACGCTTGTGGGTATTGTTAAGGTTCCAGTTAAGCCGTCGCAATTGCTAAACGCCTGTTGATCTATGGTCGTCAATCCCTCGGGTAGCGTTAACTTTCCTGTAAATCCTCTGCACTGGGCAAACGCAAGATTGCCTATGGTCTTCACGCCCGCAGGTATCGTTAAGTCTCCCGTTAATTTGCCACAACCGTTAAACGCATACTCGCCTATGCTAGTCACGCTTGCAGGTATCGTTAATTCTCCCGTCAATTGGGTACAATAGTAAAACGCACCATTACCTATAGTTGTCATGCCGGGACTGAGTGTAAGACTTGTTATTGAAGAACTAAGCGAATACCATGGTGCGCCGCCGCTGCTGTAATTGGTCATTATTCCGGTCCCTGTCCCGGAGAAGGCTATGGTCAGATTGCTGGTTGCGGTTGTGAACTTCCATGTGAGACCGCTGCCACACGAGCCGCTTGAGTCAGCGTAAACTATTTGAGAATTTAAAAATACTTCTCCAGCAAAAAGAGAAGTAAACAAAATAATAGAAACTATTAGGCTCGTTAATTTCTTTGCAAATAAAAATCCCGAAAAGTCCGTTAAGTTTAAAAACAGTGTTGAGGTCTTATCGTCTCTCTCTCTCTCTGTCTCTCTCTCTCTCTCTCTCTCTCTCTAGAATAATCACGTTTTTTCATGTTATCGCTTCCTTCCTTTTGTACAAATTTTATTGTCTACACTGTATCATAAAAAAACAGTCACGTGTGATTTGTAACACAAATTTAACATAACTGTAATATTTACGTAATATTTCTGGGCAGTTAATTCAGTGCTTTCATTATCATCTCTCTTGCGATGGGGATTGCCAATTCGCTCCCCGTTCCGCCGCTATATTCCACGATAACCGCCACCGCAATCTGGGGATTAACCGCGGGCGCGAACCCCACAAACCACGCGTGTTCCTTGCCCTGCTTCTCATTTTCCGCCGTCCCCGTCTTGCCCGCCACCGTCACGCCAGAAATGCTAACCGACGTCGCCGTGCCGCTTTTCACGGTCTGGACCATCATATCCTTAATTTTCGCCGCGTCCTCCGTCGGAATCACGCGAGTCCCCGCGCTTTTTTTCGCCTCGTACATGATAAGCCCCATCGAATTCGTCGCTTTTTTCACCAGATTGTTGGGCATATCTACGCCGTCGTTGGCGATAACCCCCGCAACCTTCGCCATTTGCAGGGGCGTCGCGAGGATGTCCCACTGCCCGATTGCCGCCGCCGCGCTGTCGGTCGCGCTCATATCCTTCTGCGGGAATCGCGATTTTGCCGCGGGAATATCCAACGAAACCGCCTTCTCGAACCCGAACGCCGCCGCCTTCTCGTACAGCTTCGCGCCACCCAACGCCGCCCCCCACTCGCAAAACGCCACATTGGACGAAAGCGAAAACGCGCGCGCCAAATCCAGCTTACCCATCGATTTATTCTTATAATTTTTAAAAACCTTGCCGTCAATCGTCGTGGAGCCTGTGTCGTTGAAGGTCATGTTGTCTAATTTTTCGCTCAGAATTGCGCTGCTAGTGACGATTTTAAAGGTCGAGCCCGGCGGGTACAGTCCGCTTGTCGCGCGCGCGAGGAAGGGCGCATTCTCGTCGTCGTTAATTTTCGCCCAATTTTGGATGAGCGCGCTGTCGTTGGGGTCAAAACTCGGGCTGCTCACCATCGCCAAAATCTCGCCCGTACGCGGGTTTATCGCCACCGCCGCCCCGTTGCGCTTGCCCAACCGATTCGCCGCCGCCTGCTGGACATCATGGTCAATTGTGAGGGTCAAATCAAAGCCCACCTCGGAAAGCCCGCCCATGTTTATTATGGTAGAAAACGCGTTTTTGCCCAGCAGCAGGTCGTTAAAAGCCGATTCCAGCTGGCTTTTCCCATAAATCGCGGAGTTGTAGCCGATAACGTGCGCATACAGCGAGCCGTAGGGATAAGTGCGCACCTGCTCATTCTTTTCGTTGGTGACAGTCTTGGCGAGGACGACCCCCGAGGCATCGTAAATAGACCCGCGGAGCGTGTTTTCCTCCTGCACCCACAGCCGCCTATTGGAGGGATGCGCCGCCACATCCGCGCTGCGGAACAGCGTAAAATAGGTTAAATACCCGATTAGCGACAAAAATAGTACGCAAATAAGGCACAGGACTATTATGATTTTTCGATTCGTGTTCATGGTGGCATTTTATCTCATTTCGGCGCGTTTGTCAACCGAAAATTTTCCGCGGGCGCAATTTAGGCGTAGAATCAGTTTTTTGCCACACGTACGACGTATTCCATGTAGTCGTCGTTCGCCTTCTCCAGCACCTCCGCCCTTATGCCAGCGCGCTGCAGCAGCTCCACCGTGCGCTTTAGTGTGCGCACAAGCACCCGCGTATCGCAAATCGCGCCGCTTATCGATTGCCGCTCCGCCAATAGCTCCTCACCGAACGGCGGCTCCAGAAAAGACGGCTCAAAATCAATTGTTTTCACCTCTCTGCTCGGCGGATTCCTATCAATTTCAGCCGCCAGCTGCTCCGCGAGCAAAATCTGCGCAACGTATTCCTCCGTCTGCTTGACGTTCAGCCCGCGCCCGCAAATCCCCGCTATAGCCTGCAATTGAAGCTCCTCGCTTTCCAGCGGCAGCAACGCCCGCGCGTGCCGTTCGGTCAAATTCGCCTTGACAATCACGTTCAACGCCTTGCCGCTCATCCGCAAAATACGCAGCTTATTCGCAATTGTCGCCTGGCTCTTGCCCACGCGCCGCGCCACCTCCTCCTGCGTCAGCCCGAAGTCGTTGACGAGGTTGTAATACGCGTTGGCTTCGTCCAAAAAGGACAAATCCTCCCTCTGCAAATTCTCGATTAACGCCACCGCCGCGCTGCCGCAATTGTCAATTTCCAGCACTATTGACGGGATTTCGGACAGCCCCGCCAGCCTACACGCGCGCACCCGCCGCTCCCCCGCGACAAGCTCGTATCCCGCCCGCACCTTGCGCACCGAAATAGGCTGCAAAACGCCATATTCCCGTATCGACGCCGCCAATTCCAGCAGTCCGCTTTCCTCAAACTCCCGCCGCGGCTGGTTCGGATTAGGCAAAATCTCGTCCAAATTTACCCGCGTCATCTTTCCTTGCTTCCTTTTAAACATTCAACCACTCCTTTATTTTCCTTTACCTTATTTTAACATTAATTGTTAAATATTACCAGAAAAACTTATCGCAACTTTCGACAAAAATCGTCAAAGGGTACGCGAAACAAGGCGTTCGGAAAAAAATTTTAAAATTCCGCAAAAAACACTTTACAAATCGCCGAAGGTGTGATATAATCTTGGTAGCGGAATAAGGGGGAGCAAAAACTTTTTAGGAGTGTTGCTCATGGATAAATTGGAGATTGACCGAATCAGAAAGACGATTACCGCTAAGTTGAAAAACGGCGCGATGTTGACGGTTTTAAAGGGACGGAATCAACGAATCACGGTCCCTGTTGTAATAGAGAGTGCGCATCCTAACGTGTTCACCGTGAAGGTGGAGGATGCGGGCACGGCGGAATGGACGAGTATGCCGCGGCGGCTTTCCTTCACTTATATCGATGTTTTGACCAATTCTGTGGAATTGAGCTTCGAGGCGTGATTCCGCGGAAGTGCGGCGACAGTGGTGCGGGCGGCGCGGATGCGGGCTTGAGCGGCGCGGATTCAAGCGCGCGGGGTCAATTGGCGTGGAGCCGTGCGGCGCATTTGAGGCAGTAGAGGCAGTAATTGAAAGGGGCTTAAAAATATGTGGTACGTTTTTAGGCTGCTGTTCATAGTCCCGGTTATCGGCATTATCGCCGTGGTAATCTACGCGGATTTGTATGTTTTTTTCCGGAACAGACGCGGTAAGCCGGGTGTGCCGAGGGCGCTTGCCGAATTTATTCTTATCGGCTGGGTCTGCATGTTTGTGTACGTCACTCAAATTATGAGTTTCGGCGGCATAAGCGCAGGTCCTAATTTTGTGCCGTTCGGCGATTTCGTCACGGCTTTCCGCTACGGCTCCAATAACGCGCATCTGGTGTGGCAATTCCTGCTGAATATCATCATGATGGTCCCGCTCGGGTTGCTTATCCCGATTGTTTTCCCAAAAAAAATGCGCGGCTTCACGGGTGTGACGGCGGTCGCTTTCTGCGCGTCACTCGCGACGGAGGTCCTCCAAATTTTTACGGGGCGCGGCTCCGATATAGACGATTTAATCGCTAATACTCTCGGCGGCGTGTGCGGCTTTGCGCTCTGGGCGATTCTGTATACCGCGGCAAATTATGCGCTAAAAAGACCCTCCATGCGCTTCGCGAGGCAGGCTGTTATCGGGCTGATTATCCTGTGCCTGACCGCCGCTCCCTTCATCGCGGTTTCCATTGCGGACGGCAGCTCGGAGTTTGGCAATTT